>JBEBUE010000017.1:0-15369 GCA_040393485.1 Herminiimonas sp. | reverse complement strand
GTGCCGTAGTGGTAGTCATTGCTATCGCCAGTCGCAGTGCAATGAAGGCCAGTACCGCAGGCCACAATACCAACAGATGTGACAGTTCCAGCTTGGCGCCGGCAAAGACGAATAGTGCGACGTAGAACAAGCCGCTGAACTGGCTCAGGTCCGGTTCAACGATGGCGTGGCTGGCATCGTAGCTGCGGCTGGCGATACCGAATACCAGCAGGGCTATCAGCGCTGACAGATTGAACATGACCGAGATGCCGACTGTCGCGGCAATCAGCGCCAGTACCAGTATCAGTTGCGACTGCGTGTCGCGGCCCAGCCATTGTCCGATCCATACCAGCAGGCGGCTGATGATCCAGCCGAGTGCAGCAGAACCAAGCAGCAGGTAGAGCGGATGCAGGATGTAGCTTTGCCAGCCGGCGGCGTATTCCACGTGTACTGCGGCCAGTCCCATCGAGAAAATAATGAAGGCCAGCGCATTGCCGATAACGACGATGTTGAGCATGCGTTCGGTCAATTGTCCTTCGGCTTTTACTTCGCGTACCACGTTGAGGATGACGGCAGGCGAGGTTGCCATGCCGAGTGCTGCCACCATGCTGGCGACCAGTTTGCTGACGCCGAATTGCGTCAGCAAGAGGAATAGTGCGAAGAAGGTAACCAGGCTCAGCAGCACACCGGTAATCAGCAAGCCGCGTTCGCGCAGCAGCCATTTGTAATCGACGCGACGACCGAGTTCAAACAATACCAGCCCGAGTGCGAGATCGACCATGATGCTGATTTCTTCCAGCATGGGTGTATCGATCAGATTCAGTACCGATGGTCCGATCAATAAACCGGTCACTACGTAACAGCTGATAGCAGGTATTTGTGGGAAAAAACGACGCAGCAAATGCGCACCCAGTATGCCGGCGATGAGGATCAGGCCGGTGGCTGTGAGCACATTTAAAGCGTGCGGCATGGACGGAAAAAAACTATGTGATGTCATGTTGTTCCCGGCAATTTTAAGAAAGTGTTCCACGCAAAATGAAACGACTTGTATAGCAGGACGCCTGGTCTATTTTGCAGACACTAAAGCGGCGACCATGTGTTGGGTCGAGCAGTTTTATTCACAGATTGTTTTGGATGCTACTGCCTGCACTCATTGCAGGTGTCATCCGGTTTGCCGTGCCCCAGATACTAAGGACACATAAGCGAATAAGACAGTTAGGTTCTTAACGGAGATACCGTTTTATTAATTTGACTGCCGAAAGTGTAGCAGCAGTTTTAGCAAAAGGCCGTATACATTTTTCTGCGATGCATATTACAAAATGCGCCGCATGCCTGATATACAGACAGCGGCGCATTATAGTGCAAATCTTTTTTTTCTACATCAGCGAGCAATTAAAGTGTATTTAGTGCAATTTTACGCGTGGTGAAGTTTTACGCCGCAACCAGTGGCCTATGGTATCGGCGCAGGTGCGTATCACACCGTGCAATGCGACCAGGTGCATGCGGTAAAGCGAGATGTACAGCAGGCGTGCCAGCACACCTTCAATAAACATCGCGCGTCCGAGCAGTGGTCCCATCAGATTACCGACGGCATCGAAACGACCGAGTGATACCAGGGAACCAAGGTCACGATACTGGAACACCGGCAATTCTTCGTTGTCGAGGCGTTTCTTGATGGCATTGAACAGGAAGCTGGCCTGTTGATGCGCTGCCTGTGCACGTGGCGGCACCGTGCTGTTTTTCTCGGGCCATGGGCACGCAGCGCAATCGCCGAAGGCAAATATATTCGGATCAACTTCAGTCTGCAGGCTTTGTGTCACCACGACCTGGCCGAGGCGATTCACCGGCAAGCCGAGTTCGCTGAGGATTTGTGGTGCGCGTATACCTGCCGCCCAGACCGTCAGGTCAGCCGGTACACTGTCGCCATTCGCAAGCATGACGGCATGCTCTTGCACTTCCGAAACCTTGGCATCGATAAGCACATCGATTTCCATGTGATTGAGCAATTCAGTGGTCTTGCTCGATACACGTTCCGGCAGCGCAGAGAGGATGCGTGGTGCCGCTTCAATCACACTGATACGGATATCGCGGTGCGGATCAAGGTGATGCAAGCCATAAGCTCCCAATATCTCTGCCGTGTTACGCAGTTCGGCCGATAACTCGACACCGGTTGCACCGCCACCGATGATCGCGATATTCAGTTTGCTCTGCGCCTGGTCAGCACGCACACACAGTCCTATCATGCGACGGCGGAAATGCTCGGCCTGATGCATGGTATCTATAGAGATCGCATTCTTTTCTGCGCCAGGTACATTAAAGAAGTTGGTCACGCTGCCTATCGACAAGACCAGCGTATCGTAAGGAATGTCACGACGTGGCAATAACTCGACGCCGTCATCGTCGTTCAGGCTACCGATGGTAATGGTCTTGCGTGCACGATCCAGGCCTTGCAGTTCGCCGGGTTGATAGACGAAGCGGTGCCAGCGTGCCTGTGCTGCATATTCGAGCTGGTGTGAGTTTGCATCCATGCTGCCGGCTGCTACTTCATGCAGCAGTGGCTTCCAGATGTGGGTGGACGAACGGTCGACCAGTACCACGCTGATACGTCCGCTCTTGACGAGCTTGTCACCGAGCGCGGTGGCCAGTTCAAGGCCGCCGGCACCCCCACCGACGATGACGATGCGGTGTACTGCCGCAGCGTTGTCGGTCAAGGTTGATAATTCAGTGTTGGTCTGGCTGCTCTGGTTTACTTCTCCATCAAGGTTGTTAGACATAGCTACTCTCCAATTGTTGAAAATCGTGAGCGGCAGGGCGATGCGCCCCGCTATGCATGCCTTTCCTGGAAACGGCGGGTATTCAGCACGGTTTCAACAAGAAATCATGCGCAATAGTGTTGTTATATCAGGTTCGGGCAGCTTATGCATAGTCAGTCGAACGCAAAGTTGTAGAACACAGATAGCGCGCTACTGGTACCGGCTTCACCTTCCAGCGTTATGCGCGGCGTCAGCGTATAGCGTAGCAGCAGGACGCTGCCGACGGTATCCAGGCTTTGCTTAAAGCTGAGGTAGAGGCGGGACGAGATACGCTTGCCCAGTGTGATGATGCGATCCTGCAAATCGGCGCCACCTTTACCTATGCTGACGTCATCAAAGCCGAAGGCACTGGCGATTTGTGATTGCAAGCCGGCTGCTGCTGTACCGGATAGCAACGATGTGGCGGCACTTTGCAACGCATCGCGATCCGCATCGCCGGTGCCGGACAAGCCGCGTCCCAGCACCAGCCACGAAAGTTTTTCCGCATCGGTGACATTGGGTTCCGACACCAGGGTGATGCGTGGCGCCAGTGCGGTGCCGCGTATCGAGACACCGGCTTCCACTTCCTGTCCGCGTCGCATGGCTCGGATATCCAGCGCCGGATTGTTGAGCGGGCCGCTGAACAGGACTGAACCTTGCTCGATTTTCAATTCACGCTGATAGGCCTTAAAGGTGCCGGATGCCACACGCAGCGTACCTACAGCGCGCAAGGCATCACCGGCATTGGCTTGCAGGCGTACCTGGCCGACCAGTGTCGCGTCCAGGCCGCGGCCTTGCAGTTTGATACCGTCGCCCAGGCTGATGCTGACGTCGAGTGCAATCGCAGTTTTCTTGCCACTGTCTGCGCTCTGGCCGACGATGATGACGTCATCTGATAGTTCAGGGGTGCCGGAGACGCCGATATCAACCAGCCCGGAATTGACTTCGAATTGTCCATTGGCCTTGGCCACACCGGCTTGCCAGCCAACCACGCTGTCACCGCTGATGACCAGTTTGCGGTCGCTGCGATCTATCAATTTATAACGCGTCGCCTTGATCTTCATTTCCACCGCCAACTGTTCGCGCAGCAAGCTGATGGGGCCGGAGATCAGAAGGTCGCCGTCGTTCTTGAAACTAAGCTGGGTGATCATCAACTGATCGGTCTGGAAGCTGCTGCGCAATACGCCTTGTCTGAGGTCGATGCCGGTATCCGTAAACAACAGCCGTAAACCATCTGCATTGACCGGGCCTTGCAGGCGCGGTTTGGCGAAGCTGCCATCAAGTACGACATCAGCCTGCAGATTCCCTTCCATCACCAGCGCTGGTGAAATCAGTGGACCCAGCCAGGCCAGGGTAGGGGTGTTCATTTTGAGATTGCCTGCGAGTGGCGCGTTGGGCGCAATCGAGAAGCGGCCATCGCCGCCTATGGTAGTGGCCAGCCTGCCTTCGATGCGACCGGTACGCTTACCGTCGGCCAGTAGTTGCACGGTGAGCTGACCTTTATTGGCGTTCGCTTTCACTTCCAGTGCGCTCAGTCCCAATGCCGTCGAGGCACTGCCGTGGATAGCGACATCACCGCTTTCACGACGTATGCTGAGATTGCCATCGAGCTTGTCAGCCATGACCAGATTCCATTCACCACCGAGCGCGAGATCGCCGCTGGCGATAGGTGCCTGGTTGAGTGAGCGCAGAATCTCTCCTGGTTTGAGGCGTTTGAAGTTGCCGCGTGTACTGATGCTGCGTTCGGTTCGCAGGAACTGCTCGACCTGGATGCTGGCGTTATTCGCCGTTAATTTGAACTGGTCCAGTTGCACCTGCTTTTGCGAAATCAATAAAGGCGCAGCTGCTTCCAGTTTGGCATTGAGGCGGCAGATGGTATGAAGGGTGTTGATTCTACCTTCCCAGCGGGGTGTACGAGCCAGGTTCTTCAATCCACCTTTTGAACTCAGTTTCCATTTTTGTTCACGCTCGTCGAGACTACTGGTCAGCGTGTGCTGGCCAGTAGTGCCACTGACCTTGAGATCGAAGGTATCTGCGCGCAGTTGTCCGCTGAGATTGTCAGCATGTATGAGGATGGAAAGTGGCGCATTATCCTGTGCGGAAAACTGCGCTTGTGCATCCAGTTTGGCGAATTGCTGACCGCTGGACTGCACTGCTGTGGCATTCGTATTCAGCGTGAGATTGCTGAGCAGGAAAGCGTTGTCATTCAGGTTCAGCGTCAGGTCGGCTTTGCCCACTACTGCGCCTATCCGGGTCTGGCCAGGCACGCGGATCTGATTACCCTTCCAGTCGGCGATGATGCGCGGTTGCTGTAATTTGCCGCGCACTTCACCATTGACTTGCAGCTCACCTGCAAACTCTGATCCCAGTTGTGACAGTGCAGGTGCCTGCACATAGAAGTTCAGGCGTGAATTGTTTTCATCCAGTTTGCCGTTTGCACTGAGACGATTTTTGCCTGCCACCAGCAGCAGCTTGGGTATGTCCAGTGTTTGCGCACGTAAATGCACTTCACCTTCACCGCTCAATGGATTGCCCGCGAGCTGGCTGTCGTGGATGCGGAAGTTGAGGTCACTTTCCAGGCGCGGCTGGCGTGCACCGCTGACGGAGAAATTACCGTTCAGGTTCAGCGTCGGTAGTTGAGCAAAGTCCCCGAGCACGCGTGGATTGAATTGACGGATCACGCCTTTGGCGCTGAAGGCTTGTTTGCCGCTGAACGCGATATGCGCGCTGGCATCAATGGCACTGGCATCTGCGCGCAGTTCCAGCTTGTCTACTGTCAGCGCTTCATCCGCCACGATGCCATGCGCGTTCAGGCTGAGCTTACTCTTCTTTAATCCTTCGGTTGCCGCCAGGGTGATGACTTGTCGACCTTCGGTATGCGCGACATCCAGCCTGATCGCCAATTTGGTGGCACGCATGCGCTGGTCCAGTTTTTTCAGGTCGAGCGCATCCGTCTTGAGCGTAATGTTCAATGCACCATCCGCATATTTCCCGGTGCCATTGATGCTACCTGCGGGACGTTGCGCGCTGCCAAGTCGGATGAGGAGCGGGTCGAGCAGGAATGCATCATCCTTTTGCGCGAAGCTGAGTGACAGATCGGTCAGGGGAATCCGGCCGGCATCATAGGTCCCGGCAGCAGCATTATTGATGTTTAGCGTGCCGCTACCTTTTTCGGTGGCATGCAGTTGCAGGTTGATATTGGTCTGCGGTAAATCCTTGCCCAGTTCGCTCAGGTTGAGTGCTGTCGCGGACAGGTCTGCTGCACCCAGCATGCTGTCAGAAAATGGTTTGAGCACGACCTTGCCCTTGATGATGGCTTTGTTCACCTGGGCGTCGATGGAGCTCACTATTTCTGCCAGCGATCCGTCCAGGTCTATGCGCGCGTTGGCGCCTAGCTGCTGTTCATCCAGCATGGCTTCGGTCGTGCTGACCAGGCTTGCCTGCAAAGGGTAGGGCTTGGTGGTGGAGAGCGAAGCATGACCATTGATCTTGCCGCTATAGGTATTGTTGCCGGAAGACGAACGTGCAGCCAACTGGTCGAGGTCGAGCAGGTAACGTTTGCCATCGAAATCCAGTTTGACCGCGAATGCGCCCAGCGTCACCACATCGACCGGTCCCCACGCCACGCTGCCGCCATTGACTTGTATCTGGTCTATCTTCAGCTTGACTGGCAAGCCTATGCTGTCCGGCAGTGTGGCGGGTTCTTTGCTCTGGTCGATTTTGCTGATGATGCCCAGCTTGCCTACCTGCAGCAACGGAATGTGTACTTTTCCGGCCAGTAGCGCAGAGAGTTGGGTTTCGATCAGTACATCATCCAGCGTGATAGTTTGATTTTCCAGCTTGATATTGAGTTGCTTTAATTGCAGTGAGCCGCTCAGTCGTCCGCTGACCTCACGGCTTTGCACCATGCCGCCGCTGAGCTTATCGACCAGGCCGAAGGCAAACTGCGCACCGCTTTCGCTTTTTAGCAGCCAGCCACCAGCTGTCAACACGGCGACGGCCAGCGCCAGCAGACAGACTAGCCAGATGCGTAATCTGTGCTTGCGTGGTGGGGCGGGAGTTGTTTGATCTTCAGAAGCCATAACCGATAGAGAAGTGGAGACGCAGGTCTTTAGTTTCGTGACCGTAAGCGAGATCGAGGTTGACCGGGCCGATAGGGCTGCGCCAGCGCGCACCTACGCCACTGCCTTGTGCGAGGCGGAAACCTTTCCATGAGTCGGCGGCATTACCGGCATCGGTAAATACAGCGGCACCCCATTCCGGTGTGACGCTGTAAATGACTTCTGCACTCACGACCGCGCTCACGGTACCGCCGACGATCGCGCCGTCCTGGGCAACGCCGAGTTTGTTGTAGCCATAGCCGCGTACGGTCTGGTCACCACCGGTGCGGAATAGCAAATCACCTGGAACCGTATCGGAATTGGCACCGAATACTTGTCCGACCTGTCCGCGCAGTACGGCCTGGAAGCGACCATAGCTAGGTGAGAGCCAGGTGGCCCGGCCGACGGTACGTACCAGTCCTTTTTTGTTGACGAATCCCGCCGGGCCGACGCCCAGTTCGAACGAAGCGTAGTAGCCGCGTGTCGGTGAAATCAGATTGTTCACGCGACGCATGGTGTAGGTATAGGAAGCGATTAGTGCTTCACGATTGTTGCTGAAGACGTTGCCTATGCGCTGGCGATCGGCGAGGAAGGCGACCCCCACGATGCTTTCGTTGCGTCTGTCCGGACTAATCAGGCGTGCACCGGTGCGGAATTTATCGTTGGCCTCGCCGGCGGTGTTGGTGTATTCATAGTTGGCACCGACGCTGGGACGCCAGTCGTTTTCCAAGGTCGGCAGGTATACATCGCCGCCCAGCAAGCGGTTGTCGCGATCTGCGCGTAGCTGCGATTCGAGGCGCCAATCCTTGCCCAGGAAGTGACGATCCGTCCACTTCATTTGTGCGCGGGGACCGTTGTCGGTAGAGAAGCCCAGACCCAGTGACAGGCGACGGCGCTCGTTCTCGGTCAGGTCCAGCTTGATCGGTACATTATGCGGATGTTCGGGATTGACTTCGATGGTGGCGAAGGCTGAGCGGAAGTAGCCGGTGTCTTGTACGCGTGCCTGTAATTCGTTGAGCTTTTCCTGCGTATAGCGATCGCCGGGTTTGATTGGATTGAGTTTCTCCACCATCGTGCGCGAGTAACGGTTCAGGCCGACGATCTCGAGCTCACCGAAAGTAAAGGCGGGGCCGGAGTTGACCTGTACCAGCAATGCGGCTGTATTGGTGGCTGGATCTATGCGCGCTTCACTATGGGCAACGGTGGCAGCCGGATAGTCACGATTCAGCATGGCCTTGAGCAAGTCGCCCTTGGCGCTGTCCCATGCGCTTTGACGGAAGGTGGCGCCGCTTTTCAGGCTCCAGTTTTCACGTAGTTGTTCGATCCGGCGTGGATTTTTTTGCTCGATGTCGCCGCTGAAGCTGATCTCGACCGAGCTGATTTTGGTGGGTACACCCAGTTCTATATTGAGGCGCGCTACCCATGGCGTGCTTTCCTGATCCAGTGTGGCATTCACGACTGGCGAGAAATAACCTTCGGTTGCCAGCAGCGAGCGTACCTGGGTCGGCGCGACAGCCACCAGTCTTTGTACTTCTTCTTCGCTGATATCGTCAGTCTTGCTGCGTTTGACGACGTCCAGATGTTCATTAAGCAGTGAGGTATAACTATCCGCACCGCTGATGGAGACAGTGTAGGAAGGGGCGGCTTCGCTAGTGAAAGGCAGGCACAGCGCAATCAATAGGGAGCAAAGCAGGAAGCGCCACGCTGAATATTTGTTAAAGGTAACTCTTGGCACGTTGTTGGTATTGAAGGGTAATTGGAAAAGCGGCATGACAAGACAAGCATGTCGATTTTGCAAATTCGCTGACAGCCACGAGTTGAACAATCTTATCAGTATTATCAGTATTTGCCCGGGGTATGGTCGTTTTGGCAGCGTAAGAGGCCAGTATGAGCCGCATGCTGCTGCTCTGTGCTTGCCGCCCCGGGCCAAAATCCCTATAGTGGGCGCACCCCAAGATCACGGAAATCCGCCAGATGAGCAACACCCACGAAATACGTCCCGGCCAGTCGATAGAGCTACTGAAAGAATTGCACATCCTGACACGCGATGGCAAGCTGAACCAGGATAGCCGCCGCAAGCTCAAGCAGGTTTATCACTTATATCAGTTTATTGAGCCGCTACTGCAAGAAATCCAGAATGATCATCCCGATATTACGCTGGCGGATCACGGTGCCGGTAAATCCTACCTGGGCTTCATCCTCTACGATTTGTTCTTTAAGGAACGAAAAGACAATTCGCGCATTTACGGCATAGAAACACGTGATGAGCTGGTGCAAAAGTCGGAGGCACTGGCGAAAAAGCTGGAATTTCCCGGCATGTCTTTTCTCAATCTGTCGGTAGCGGAGTCAATCACCTCGGATTTGTTGCCGGAAAAAATAGATGTGGTCACCGCACTGCATGCCTGCAATACCGCAACTGACGATGCGATCCATTTTGCGTTGAAGAAGCAGGCGAAGTTCATTGTGCTGGTACCGTGCTGCCAGGCTGAGGTCGCATCAGTACTGAAGAAAAACAAGGGCAAGACGCTGGCGAAAAGCGCATTGACTGAAATCTGGCGACATCCTTTGCATACGCGTGAATTCGGTAGCCAGGTCACCAATGTCCTGCGTTGTTTGCAGCTGGAAGCGCACGGCTATCAGGTCAATGTGACGGAACTGGTGGGCTGGGAACATTCGATGAAGAATGAATTGATCATCGCCAGCTACAAGGACTTGCCGCGTCGGCGTCCGACTGAACGTTTGCAGGAAGTGCTGCAGACCTTGGGACTGGAAGAGATGCAGCCGCGTTTCTTTACCGACTCGACACCTGCTACTTAATTACTTCGCTTAGTCACTTCTGCAGTGCCATCTGGCGCAAGTAGGCCAGCAAATCATTCATCTGTGCATCACTCATGACGCTGTCGGCAAAGCCCGGCATCGTCATGCCTGGCCAACTGCGCACCGCTGCCGGATCGCGCAGGTATTTTCTCAGGTAGATTTCGTTGAAGTATTCAGTCGGATTGGCCGGGCGGTTCAGGTCCGGGCCGACTGCCGCATCCCCGCCACCATTGACTTGATGACAGCTGGCGCATTGCGTCGCATACACTTGCATGCCGCGATAGGCTGCGCTGTCAGGGGCTGCCTGTGGCTTGATCTGCGGGTAACGGCTGTGCAGTGGAGTGACATCGCTGATGCTGGCAATCTGATACGGCCATTGTTCTTGCGTGATATGGCTTTTTTCCGGTGCCAGCCAGATCAGGTAAAAAGGCCCGGCGCTGGCACCTCCCGCCTTTAACGCAGGCCACGGCGCTTGCGGTGCTTCTATTGCCAGCCATGCTTCGGACTCACCCAGAAACGACGAGGCTGGAATATTCGCGACGAAGCCATCGGTGGCTTTGAATTGCAGGGTATCGACCTTGCTGATGTCGCGCAGTATCGCCAGCAAAGGCAAGGCACGATATTGCATCGCTCGTTTATAGCTGACGTCTGCCGGGATGTTAATCGTGCGTAGTGCCGGATGCTTCAGCAAATCAGTGAGGGCCAGGGTTTGCTGTTGGCTGCCGACGCGTAGCTGCAGCTTCGCGTCCTGGGCATAGGCCGCATGCAGTTGCGCACATAGCAGCAATACGCTGACGAAAACGGAACGGAAGAAGGCGGGCGCTGACATAGTGCTGCCAGTATAACCAAGTCAGGCCATGATACGAATCGCTACGCTATATGAAAAGCTTGAAAGCTCTTTATACTAGCGCGCATGACTTGGTTTCTTTATCTTCTCGAATGCAGGAACGGCAGCATCTACACCGGTATTGCGGTCGATGTACACGCACGTTACAAGGCGCATGTGAGCGGCAAGGGTGCACGCTATACGCGATCAAATCCACCGCGGCGTTTGCTGGCTATACTTGAATATCCGGATCGTTCCACTGCTTCCAAGGCTGAGTATGCAATGAAGCGTTTGAGCGCTGCCGAGAAGCGTAGCTTTTGCCTGCAGCGTGATGCGTTGTGGAGCGTTGCGCTGGCTGACCATATTGCCCAACTATCCACTGATTAATCCGAATACGAAAGTCGCCATGAGCAAACAATTTTCCGGTGCCAGTGAGCGCAATCGTGAGCCGATACTGGCGGTATTAAGTACAGAACTCGCGACCAGCAAGACAGTGCTGGAGGTGGGCAGCGGTAGCGGTCAGCATGCGGTTTTCTTTGCCGCACATATGCCACATTTGATCTGGCAAACCAGTGACTTGCCGCAGAATCATCCCAGCATAGCCGCCTGGATGCAGGAAGAAAATTTGCCGAATGTGCTGCCGCCACTGGTGCTGGATATGGAGCAGCCGGATTGGCCGGCACAGAATTATGACGCAGTGTTCACTGCGAACACCTGTCACATCATGGCCTGGCATCAGGTGGAGAATATGTTCAGGGGCGTCGCACAGCGTTTGAAGCGGGGCGGCAAGTTCTGTGTGTATGGACCGTTCAATTACGAAGGGAAATTCACCAGTGCAGGGAATGCGCAATTCGATGCCTCACTCAGGGCGCAGGCATCGCATATGGGGATACGGGATAGTGAAGCGGTGCATGCGCTGGCGCAGGAGCAGGGCCTGCAATTGCACGCAGACCACGCGATGCCAGCCAATAATCATTTACTGGTCTGGCAGCGCGGCTGAGAAGAAGGCTTACTTGCTTTTGGCTTGCGGTGACGGAGCTGTCGCAGGTGGCGGTGGTAACGGATCTGTTTTGCAACCTTTGTAGCTGACGCCATTCATTTCAAACAGCGCTTCATTACCTTTGTTCCAGAAGGTGGTGGAGCCGTCCGAGTAGCGAGCACCGGAACCTGAAATCACATGTGGCAAGGTGATGGTGCGACCGGCCAGCATGATTTCTACTTTATCGTTGTTGGGGAATTTGGCGATGAATTCTAGCTCGTCACATTTGAATGCAGCGATATTGCTCTTTGGCGCATTTGCCGCAACCGGGTTGCTGACTCGTTGCACCATGATGCTGATCGGCTTCTCGGGTTCATTGAAGTTGACTGGATAGGCTTCGGTCGATGTCCACATCAGTTCATCCCGGTTATCAAGGATCACTGCACGTACGTTGTAGCGGTGGCGCAAATCGATGGCTGACGGGATGTAGCGCAGATCAAACGGGATAGGAACCTGTCCGCTGGGACGCAGCGTTTGCTGTGCAATGAAGACAGCGCTGGCATCGGCACGGCTGACATCTTCCAGGCTGACGACGATTTTGGCATCAGGCGGCAGGGCGATGCGCTCACGGTAAATAACGGAGCCGCTGATACGTCCGGATAAATTGGGTTTGCTTTCTGTTTTGTACCATTTGGCACAGCCGCTAGCCGCTACGGTCAATGCTACCAGGGCGAGGACGGTGCGCAGGATTGGTAATTTTTTCATTGTGACTCCCAGAAAATGACATGCGATGAGGAAGTGTAGCGCTTGCCATCACAAAGTCCAGTGTTGCTTACGTGATCCTGACCGCTTGACGCATGCTAGTACGGCAAGTAGTCTTTGTTTTCCTGTCAGGCAGGTGATGATGGACAGTATTATCTACTCTGCGTTCCCACCGGTACGCGTCAAACATTTCATCCGCTATTAAATTAATGCATACAGACCGTCAATCACGTCCGCGTTTTCCTCATTTGTTCGTTGCTGCATTCTTCGCTTTTTCTTCCGGCGCGGTGTGGGCTGATGAAGAAGTCTGTGGCTCCAAGCCCGGCGTCAGGGCATTAAAAAATTACCCTGATGTGTACAACTTCTATTACGAAAACGATTTGTTTGCGGGTACGGATAATAACTACACCAGCGGTGCCAAGTTTTCCTGGATCTCGGCCAATCTCGAGGATTACATCAATGATCCTTGCCTGCCGAAATGGGTGCGTCAACTAAATCGGGTTTCAGAATGGGTGCAGCCCGGTGTATTCGATTCGCGCAATATGGTGGTCAGCCTGGGGCAGGAAATGTATACGCCGACCGACAAAACGCGGCGCGACCTGATTACCAATGACAGGCCGTATGCGGGCTGGCTCTATCTCGGCCTGGCCTACAACGCGCGTAATGACACGGATATGGAAGTGACCGAAATCGATATCGGTATGGTGGGACCGGCTTCGCTGGCGCGCCAGTCACAAAACTTCATCCATCGCATACGTGGCATCGATCGCTTTAACGGCTGGGATAACCAGCTCAATAATGAACTGGGCATACAGTTCGTGAAAGAAAGAAAAACCAAGGTATTCAACTGGTCGCGTTCGGGCTGGCCAAAGATGGATGCGATCAGCCATTACGGTTTTGCGCTGGGGAATGTGAATACCTATTTAAATGGCGGGCTGGAAGTGCGTATAGGTAGTTTCCTGCCTAACGACTTCGGCACAGCACCGATCCGTCCGGCCAGTGATAGTAATGCACCGCTGCCGGCGAATGCATCCCGTCGCATGGGCGATGGCGGTGTGCATTTCTTTGCCTCGGTCGACGGTCGTGCGGTCGCACGCAATATTTTCCTCGATGGGAACACCTTCTCGGACAGCCACAGTATTCCAAAGCGTTATTTCGTCGGTGACGTGGCGGCTGGTGTAGCGTGGCAGTGGGTCGGTGGCAAGATCACCTACGCACAGTATTTGCGCAGCAAGGAATTCCGTGGGCAGACCAAGGCGCAAAGCTATGGCTCGATTACGCTCAGCCTCGAATACTGACAGCCAGGATGGAGCGTCATGCACAGGCATGCTGTGCATGACGTAGTGCGATATTAGTCGAAGCTGAAGTTAGCCGGGAGGCCGTCGAAGAATTCGACTTCACCAGTTTCCAGCGAGTACTCGGCACCAACGACCAGCAAACCTTCGTTCTGGCTCAGGCTTTCCAGTATTTCCGAACCGTGGCGCAGGTGATTGACTGAGGCGCGGATGTTGGCGCGTACCGATTGATGCACCAGTGCGTCATGATCGTGCTTCAGGTCGGTATCCATCAACGTTTCGATCGAAGGACGGATGCGATCGACGATGGACTTCAGGTTGCGTGACTGGTTTTCGCTAGGACGCTTGAGCTCATCCAGCGTCGCCAGGATGGCGCCGCATTGCGAATGGCCCAGTACCACTACCAGCTTGGTGCGATAGCGGGCTGCAGCGAATTCCACGCTGCCTACTTGCGACGGTGCAACGATGTTGCCGGCGACGCGGATCACGAATAAATCCCCCAGACCCTGATCGAACACTAATTCTGCCGGTACGCGCGAGTCGGAGCAGCCAAGAATAATAGCGAACGGTTCCTGGCCTGCAGCGATTTCACTGCGGCGGGCATGGGAGGAGGCATTGTCGGGGTTACGGACGTCTGCGACGAAGCGGCGGTTACCGTCGCGCAGGCGCTTTAGTGCGGCTTTTGCTGTTTCCATTAAGTTCTTTCTTTCGATTGCTGTCTGGTGCCTGCGGGAGGGATGCATTTGCGTGGGGAAGCATGACGGCGCGCGCTGGCGCTATCGTGTGCAAAGGCAGGCGTTCGCTACTTTAAAGCATTCTTTAGCAGCCTGCTTAGCAAATTTTTGAGGTCAAACGGGTGTGGGGCTACTCATTCATATAGGTATGAACGGTGCAAATTGGCTGATTTTGATGTTATTTAAAAGAAGAAGTGCGAGAAAGATACGAGATATTGGTGCTGCGCAGCATGGCAGATAGCCGGATATCCGGCTATCCATACCCTGTATTCAGAAATCGAATAATTCGCCGATCAGGTCTTTTTTCTGTTTTTGCCCGTAGCCTTCCTTGTTGTAGCCAAGTTGCGTGGCGCGTGCAGGGCTGCTGCGCTCACCGCGATAACGCGGCAGCGGCGGCGCTTCCGGTGGCAGGGCATTGGCGGAACGATCGATCAGTTTGTCGAGTTCACCCCTATCCAGCCATACACCGCGGCAGTTTGGGCAATAATCAATTTCAATTCCGTGGCGATCAGAAGTGATCAAATGCATTTCATTGCAGGCCGGACATTTCATCTTGATATCCTCGTCGTTAAGTCGCCATTACGGGCGATAAGCTGCACTCTAGGCGCTCTTTAACTGTTTGAAAATTCGAATATAATCAATTTTTCATTCGAAAAAACGGAAGAGAGATCTTGCATGAGTGGAATAAATTACAAGCATTTGCACTATTTCTGGGTGGTCGCCAAGTCTGGCGGCATCGGGCGTGCCAGCGAGCGTCTGCATTTGACGCCGCAAACCATCAGCGGCCAGATCAGTCAGTTCGAGGATGTGCTTGGTTATAAATTATTCAACAGGGTTGGGCGTCGGCTGGAATTGAACGATGCCGGACGCGTGGTGCTGGGCTATGCGGATGAAATCTTTACCCTGGGCGAAGAGCTGCAGGAAGTGCTGCGTTTCCGTCCGGGCGGCTGGCCTTTACAGTTCCGGGTTGGCGTGGCGGATGCGGTGCCTAAGGCGATTGCGTATCTGTTGCTGGAGCCGGCGATGGAGTTGCCCGAATCACTGCGCATCGTATGCCGTGAAGGCAAGCTGACCAATCTGCTGGC
>JBEBUE010000016.1:0-15388 GCA_040393485.1 Herminiimonas sp. | reverse complement strand
GAGCACACCACGGATGATTTCACGTCCTGCGGTGGAACCCATGGTGCGTACTGCGGATTTCAACATTGCTTCCACGATGGTATCGCTGCGTCGCCCGCCTTTTTTGGCACCGCCATTCGAGCCGCCGCCGAAGATACCGCCCAGCATGCCGCCCAAACCGCCTTCACTTTCTTCTTCCTTGGCGGCGGCCTCCTGGCCCTCGGCCGCTCTTGTCTTGAGCTTTTCATAGGCAGAGTCACGGTCCACTGCTTTTTCGTAGACACCTGCAACCACCGAGGAAGCAATCAACGCAGCACGCTCCGCATCAGTGATCGGGCCGATCTGCGACGCCGGTGGCAAGACAAAGCCGCGCTCGACTATGGTCGGACGGCCTTTTTCATCGAGGAAAGAAACCAGCGCTTCGCCTACGCCCAGCTCAGTGATGACTTGCACCACATCCAGCGCAGGATTCGGACGGAAAGTCTGTGCCGCCGCCTGTACTGCCTTTTGGTCCCGCGGTGTATAGGCGCGCAACGCATGTTGCACACGATTACCGAGTTGGCCGAGTACGGTGTCGGGAATATCCAGCGGGTTTTGTGTGACGAAATAGACGCCTACGCCTTTGGAACGGATCAGGCGCACCACTTGTTCTATCTTTTGCAGCAATGGCTTCGGCGCTTCGCTGAACAACAGATGTGCTTCGTCGAAGAAGAAAGCCAGTTTCGGCTTGTCCATATCGCCAACTTCGGGCAAATGTTCGAACAGTTCAGACAGCATCCACAGCAGGAAAGTCGAGTACAGCAGCGGCGAATTCATTAATTTATCCGCCGCCAGGATGTTGACCACGCCTTTGCCTTTGGCATCGGTTTGCATCAAATCCTCGATGTTCAGCATGGGCTCACCAAAGAATTTATCGCCACCCTGCTCGTCAACACTAATCAGGCCACGCTGGATCGCACCGATGCTGGCACTGGAAATATTGCCGTATTCGGTCTGGAAGGTCGCTGCATTATCGCCAACGTATTGCAGCATTGCGCGCAAATCCTTGGTATCGAGCAGCAATAAGCCGTTATCGTCGGCGATCTTGAATACCAGCTGCAGCACGCCTTGCTGTGTATCGTTGAGATTAAGCATGCGCGCCAGCAGCAATGGGCCCAGATCGGAGATCGTGGCACGCACCGGATGGCCCTTTTCGCCATACACGTCCCAGAACGTGACCGGTACACCGGCCCAGCCCGGTTGCTCCAGCCCCAGCATCTCGAAGCGCTCCTTGACCTTGCCGCTGGCGGTTCCTGCCTTGGCGATACCCGACAAATCACCCTTTACGTCCGCCATGAAAACCGGCACGCCTATATCCGACAAGGCCTGCGCCAAAGTCTGCAGCGTTACTGTCTTGCCGGTACCGGTCGCCCCGGTGATACAACCATGCCGATTGGCAAGCTCAGGCAACAGCGTTAATTCATGTTCTTTATTTTTAGCAATCAGCAAAGGATTTGGCATGGTTTTGTCCAAAGGTGGGTCGGTTTGCAGCGGGGGCGATATGGTAAAATCCGCGCTTCATTATAGCTAACTCATCGGGAAAGATTCGTCATGGCAGGACATAGTAAATGGGCCAATATCCAGCATCGTAAGGGCCGTCAAGACGAAAGACGAGGCAAAATCTGGACCCGCCTGATCAAAGAGATCACAGTGGCGGCACGCATGGGCGGCGGCGATGTCGCAGCCAATCCGCGTTTGCGCCTGGCTGTCGACAAGGCGGCAGATGCGAATATGCCAAAAGACAACGTCACGCGCGCGATCCAGCGCGGCAGCGGCGGCCTGGAAGGCGTCAACTACGAAGAAATCCGTTACGAGGGTTATGGCATCAACGGCGCAGCTGTGCTGGTCGACTGCATGACCGATAACCGCGTACGCACGGTCGCTGAAGTGCGCCATGCGTTTGCCAAATTCGGCGGCAATATGGGTACCGAAGGCTCGGTGGCGTTCATGTTCAAGCATTGCGGCCAGTTTTTCTTTGCGCCGGGCACCGATGAAGACAAATTGATGGAAGCTGCGCTGGAAGCAGGCGCTGACGATGTCACCACCGATGAAGAAGGCGGCATCGAAGTGATTTGCCCACCACATGATTTTTCTGCGGTGAAGGATGCACTGGCAGCGGCAGGCTTTAAGGCCGACCTCGCCGAAGTCGTGATGAAACCGGCAACCGAAACCGTGTTCCAGGGTGATGACGGAATCAAGATGCAAAAATTGCTGGATGCACTCGAAAATCTCGACGACGTACAAGAGATCTATACCAACGCGGTCATCGAAGGCTAAGTCACATTCATTAAAGCGGACTCACTCCGCTTTTTTTAATGACGCGAAATATTCATACGCAGTACAGAAGAATCAGCAAAGTAACCAGCGGCAGCGCAACAAAGCGGTGCCGCAATTTTGAAAAGTAATCACATGAAAATTCTGGTAGTCGGCTCAGGCGGCCGTGAACACGCACTGGCTTGGAAGTTGGCCCAATCCGAACGCATCCAAACCGTTTATGTTGCACCCGGCAACGGCGGCACCGCGCTGGACGACAGATTGAAGAATATTGCGATCACCGATCCACAAGAACTCGCACAATTCGCACAACAGGAACATATCGCGCTGACCGTCGTCGGCCCGGAAACCCCGCTGGCTGCCGGCATCGTGAATATCTTCCGCAACCAAGGCCTGAAGATTTTTGGCCCGACCAGGGAAGCGGCACAACTCGAAAGCTCGAAGGACTTTGCCAAGTCCTTCATGCAGCGTCACGCGATCCCGACTGCGGAATACCAGACTTTTTCTGAAGTGAACGCTGCGCACGATTACATCAATCAAAAAGGCGCACCTATCGTCATCAAGGCCGACGGCCTGGCCGCCGGCAAAGGCGTGGTTGTCGCGATGTCGCTGGACGAAGCACACAACGCAGTTGACATGATGCTGTCCGATAACAAGCTCGGTGATGCCGGTGCACGTGTCGTGATCGAAGAATTCCTGGCTGGTGAAGAAGCCAGCTTCATCGTCATGGTCGATGGCAAAAATATTTTGCCGCTGGCCACCAGCCAGGATCACAAACGCCTGCAAGACAATGATGAAGGCCCGAACACCGGCGGCATGGGCGCTTACTCGCCAGCACCGATTGTGACCCCTGCCCTGCATGCACGCGTCATGCGTGAAATCATCCAGCCTACCGTACAAGGCATGGCCAAGGATGGCATTCCATTCTCCGGTTTCCTGTACGCAGGTCTGATGATCGACGACAAAGGTAATCCAAAAACGCTGGAATTCAACTGCCGCATGGGTGATCCGGAAACACAACCGATCATGGCGCGCCTGAAAACCGACCTGGTCGGCGTCATGGAACATGCCGTCAATGGCACGCTGGACACGATAGAACTGGAATGGGATCGTCGCACTGCACTCGGCGTAGTCATGGCAGCTGCCGGTTATCCGGATGCTCCACGTAAGGGCGACGTCATCAGCGGTATCCCGGCCGAGAATGCAGACAGCGTTACCTTCCACGCCGGCACCGCGCTGAACAACGATCAATTGACCACCACCGGTGGTCGCGTCCTGTGCGTCGTCGGCCTCGGTGATAGCGTCAAGGTTGCGCAAAAGCAGGCTTACCAGGTTCTCGACCAAATCCATTTCGACGGCATGCAATTCCGCCGCGACATCGGCTGGCGCGCACTGAAGCGCTCCTGAGCGTAAAGCAGTTCAAACAAGGTCATTCCGGCGCAGGCGGGAATGACCTTGCTGCATTCAGGGCGTCGTATTCCGGCAAGTACCGTGCACAAGGTACAATCCGCCCTAAACCTTTTTAGCCTTTATATAGTGACCCCTTCCCTCCCTACACCCGCCGCTGTCAAAGAATATCTGCTGGGCCTGCAAGCGCGCATCGTTGCTGCGCTGGAGGCCGTCGACGGCCAGGCTTTCGGTACCGATAGCTGGCAGCGGCCGGAAGGTGGTGGCGGCATTTCGCGCATTATCGAAAACGGCAATGTGTTCGAGCGCGGCGGCGTCGGCTTTTCGCATGTAATGGGCAAGAACCTGCCACCTTCCGCCGCCGCGAATCGCCCGGAACTGGCCGGACGCAATTGGGAAGCCATGGGTGTGTCGCTGGTGCTACATCCGCGTAATCCCTACGCACCTACCGTACATATGAATGTGCGCTTCTTTACTGCGACGGCAGAAGGCCAGGACGCCATCTGGTGGTTTGGCGGTGGCATGGACCTGACACCGTATTACGGCTTCGAAGAAGATGCAAAGCACTTCCATCAAACCTGCCGCGACGCGCTGCAGCCCTTCGGTGACGATGTGCACCCGCGCTACAAGAAATGGTGTGACGATTATTTTTACCTGAAGCACAGGCAGGAGCCACGCGGCGTCGGCGGTATCTTCTTCGATGATTTGAATACGCCGGACTTTGCACAATGCTTCGCCTTGCAACAAAGTGTAGGCGACCGCTTCATCGACGCTTACCTGCCCATCCTGCAAAAACGCAAGGATATGGCGTACGGCGAGCGCGAACGGGACTTCCAGACCTACCGCCGCGGACGTTATGTGGAATTCAACCTGGTGTTCGATCGCGGCACTTTATTTGGCCTGCAATCGGGCGGCCGCACCGAATCTATCCTGATGTCGATGCCACCAGTGGTAACATGGCGCTACAATTGGCAGCCGGAAGCAGGTAGCGCGGAAGCGCGACTGTATTCCGACTTCCTGATTCATCGCGATTGGGTCTGAATTGAAGACCACGGCCCTAGCCGCTACGCGCTGCGTAGCCATACTCGGCGGCAGCTTTGATCCGGTGCACAACGGCCATGTTGCGCTGGCGAACTATTTCGTAGACTTGCTGCAACCGGATGAGCTACGCGTCATCCCGGCCGGAAACCCGTGGCAAAAACATGGTTTGCAGGCGACCGGTGCGGATCGTGTAGCGATGGTGCGCAGTGCATTCAATGCACAAAAAACCGCTGTTTGTATCGATCAGCAAGAAATCCGGCGTGACAGCGCAACCTATACGATAGACACCCTGCGTGCGGTCCGCGAGGAACTGGGGCCGCAGGTTTCCATCATTTTCCTGATGGGTGCCGACCAATTGCAACACCTGAATACATGGCAGGAATGGCAACACATGTTTGACTATGCGCATATATGTGCAGCCTCGCGTCCAGGTTTCGCGATGGATGCAGCACATGTACCGGCCGAGGTGAACCAAGAATTCACCCGACGCGCAGGCACGCCGGAACAAATACGCAGCACCCCGCAAGGCCTGGCCTATCTTGCACCCAATCTGGCAGTCGATATTTCTGCCACTGGAATCCGCGCGGCCTTGCAACGCGGAGAACGACCGATTTCGCTGGTGCCTCCCGGGGTGCTAGACTATATTGAACAACATCACCTATATAAAAGCTAATGGACATCAAAAAACTGCAAGCCCTGGTAATCGACGCACTCGAAGACGTCAAAGCACAGGATATCAAGGTGTTCGATACCGTACACCTGACCAGCCTGTTTGACCGTATCGCAGTCGCCTCCGGTACCTCCAACCGCCAAACCAAGGCGCTGGCAGCATCCGTGCGCGACAAGGTCAAATCCAACGGCGGTGAAATCGTCAGCATTGAAGGCGAAGACACCGGCGAATGGGTACTGGTCGATCTGGGCGACATGATCGTCCACATCATGCAACCGGCGATCCGCGCTTACTACCGCCTGGAAGAAATCTGGGGCGAGAAAGAAGTGAAATTCGGCGCCGCCAAACGCACATCGAAACGCATCTCGGCTGACGAAGACGAAGCACCGAAGAAAGCTGTCGGCCGTCACCTCGCCGCAAGCCAGACTACATTGGACGACGACGAGCCGAAAAAACCAGCGCGCAAAACTGCTGCTGCCAAAACACCTGCTAAAAAAGCCCCGGCCAAGAAAGCCGTAGGCAAAACCATCAAGGTCGCCGCAACCAAAACAGCCGAAGCCTATAAAAAGGCCGCACCGAAAAAAGCGCCGGCCAAAAAGGTAGCGAGCAAAGCAGCCGCCAAAACGCGCGCACCGGCCAAGCCTAAAGCCAAAACTGCAGAGTAAGCGGACGCGCCTATGCAGCTCGTGATCGCTGCGGTTGGGCACAAGATGCCTGCCTGGATAGAAAGCGGCTTCGGCGAGTATGTGAAACGCATGCCGTCCGACTGCCGTATTCACCTGAAAGAAATCAAACCAGTCGAACGCTCCGGCAGCAAAACCGCCGAGACCGCGATGGCACTGGAACGCGCCAAGATTGAAGCGGCGCTGCCCAAAGGCGCGCGCATCATCGCACTGGACGAACACGGTAAAGACCTGACTTCAGTGCAACTGGCACAACTGCTGACGCAATGGCAGCAGGATGGTCGCGATGTCGCCTTCATCATAGGCGGCGCGGATGGCCTGGATGCCGAATTCAAAAAAAATGCCGATATGCTGATCCGTATCTCCAGCATGACGCTGCCGCATGGCATGGTGCGCGTGATGCTGGCCGAGCAGTTGTATCGTGCCTGGTCCATCACGCAGAACCATCCTTATCATCGGGTGTAATGCCGTATGAAACCTCTGCCTAAGAAAATCTACCTGGCCTCCAAAAGCCCACGCCGCCGCGAGTTGCTGCGGCAAATGGGCATAGAGTTTGAATTACTGCTGCTGCGTGACCAAACACCGCGCGGCCCCGAAGTCAGTGAAATTGTGTTGCCGGATGAACGTGCGGAAGATTATGTGGCACGCGTGACGCTTGAGAAAGCTGCTTTCGCACAAAAAACGATGTGGTGGCGCAAGTTGCCGATACGACCGATACTGGCTGCAGACACCACGGTGGTCCTCGATGGTCGCATCCTCGGCAAACCAGCAGACGAAGCAGAAGCAATCGAGATGCTGCGCTCGCTCTCCGGACGCACGCACCAGGTGTTGACGCATGTCGCCGTATTGCTCGATGAAAAAATCTATCAGCTGACGCAACGTTCCGATGTCGCGTTCGCTGCCTTGCCGGATACCGTGATCCGCGCCTACTGCGCGACGTCCGAACCATATGACAAGGCAGGCGGTTATGGCATACAGGGCCAGGCCGCACTCTTCATTCAAGACATCGCCGGCAGTTATTCTGGCATCATGGGTCTGCCCATCTTCGAAACCGGAAAATTATTGGAACAGGCAGGGATCCACATTCTATGAGTGAAGATATTCTCGTCAACGTGACGCCGCAGGAAACCCGCGTCGCCCTGGTCTTGCAAGGCGCGGTGCAGGAACTGCACGTCGAACGTACCTTGTCACGCGGCATGGCCGGCAATATTTACCTCGGCAAAGTCGTACGCGTACTGCCCGGCATGCAATCCGCCTTCGTCGATATCGGGCTCGAACGTGCGGCCTTCCTGCATGTCGCCGATATCTGGGACGCCCGCTCGAATGAGACCCCGCCCAGTTCACCGACGCCGATTGAGCGCATGTTATACGACGGGCAGTCAGTCACCGTACAAGTCATCAAGGATCCGATAGGCACCAAAGGTGCACGCCTGTCGACACAGATATCCATCGCCGGCCGCATGCTGGTGTACTTGCCACAGGAATCCCACATCGGCATTTCACAGCGCATAGAAAACGAAGTGGAACGCGAAATCCTGCGCGAAAAAGTACAGAAGCTGATCCTGCCGGAAGAAAAAGGCGGCTTCATCATCCGTACGATGGCGGAAGATGCATCCGATGCCGACCTGCAGTCCGACGTCGAATACCTGCGCAAGACCTGGGCCAATATCCTGCAGCAAGCGAAGACCAAACCTGCACCGGCCCTGCTGTATCAGGATCTGGACCTCGCACAACGTGTGATGCGCGACTTCGTCAATGACGAAACCGCCAGCATCCAGGTCGACTCCCGCGAGAACTACCTGAAGCTGCAACAATTCGCCGAACTGTATACGCCGTCGTTGTTACCCAAGCTGGCGCACTATCCGGGCGAACGTCCGCTGTTTGACTTGTATGGCGTGGAAGAAGAAATCCAGCGTGCGCTGGGACGTCGCGTCGACCTGAAATCCGGCGGCTACCTGATCGTTGACCAGACCGAAGCGATGACGACCATCGATGTGAATACCGGCAGCTTCGTCAACGGCCGTAATTTCGACGACACCATATTCAAAACCAATCTGGAAGCATCGCATGCGATCGCACGCCAGCTGCGCCTGCGTAACCTGGGCGGCATCATGATCCTCGATTTCATCGATATGGAAAATGCCGAACACAGAAGCGCCGTGCTGAGTGAATTGAACCGTGCGCTCTCACGTGATCGCACCAAGGTGTCAGTCTCCGGATTTTCCGCGCTTGGCCTGGTCGAGATGACGCGCAAACGCACGCGTGAGTCGCTCGCACATATCCTGTGCGAACCCTGCCCTGCATGTGGCGGCAAGGGCCAGGTCAAAACTGCACGCACCATTTGCTATGAAATCCTGCGCGAACTGACGCGTGAAGCCAAGCAGTTCAACCCGCGCGAATTCCGTATTCTTGCTTCGCAAGTGGTGATCGATATGTTCCTCGAAGAAGAATCACAGCATCTGGCTATGCTCGGTGCCTTCCTCGGCAAGCCTATTTCACTGCAGGTGGAAACTGTCTATCACCAGGAACAGTACGACGTAATCTTGATGTAAAAAATGTTTTTAAATTCCATAGCTTAAGTAAAAAATACAATTCAAAAACACAAGTCATCCTTCTACCTTATCATCTTCTCAGGCGGGTACAAAATAGTCTCATATGAAAGTATCAGGCTTTTGTGGCCCTTCGACCTCGACACCGAATGATACTCAAAATTTCGCCCCTAATGCGTAGCGCTGGTAACTCATTCAATGAGCAGCCAATAAATTTTTTACTGCTGTTGATTTGCATCAAAAACTGAAGTGCCCCTCTTCGGCTGGGACCACTTCAGTTCGACGAAGTAAGCGACCCGCAGAGTAAGTTCTATTTCAAAATTACTAGGCGACTGATATCTAAGTGCCGAATCCATGCGACATCAATCCGAGTTCTTTCAACCCATCGTGGATAACGTACTAATATATTGGCAACCTGAATTAGGGCAGTACATGCCAGTGCCTGACGCCTATTAACCTATTTAGTGAGCTACATTCAGCCCCGCCAATGTCAGTGGAAGGCTAACTTATAGATCGCAATCCTGCTAACACACAAAGTCAGCTTGCGTGGACTTTGTGTGTGCTAGTTGGGGATCCCGTACTCCCGATTATAGTTACGTCCCATTACAAAATGAGGAATACGCCTTTCTCCTTCGCTGATAGAAAAGCTGGCTGGGATATAAGGAAAACGTTTATCAAAACTATTTCGATAACGAAGATATGCCGAGGCATAAAAATTACGTACGATGAACAATACGAAAGCGTAAGGTAATACAGGTCCAGCCACAGGAATTCGGCATGCCGAAAATTGCCCCAATGTCACATGCGACTTGGGGTGTATAGAATCAACGTAATTCACTGGATCATAATCAAAGCGAATTGGAAACCGGACTAATCTATTTTCCAAAATGTCAGCGTAAAGGTTATCACTGCCATAAAGCTCAGGTGCTTCCTCAATCGTCGGTAAAAGATGCGAGGGAAAAAAGGCTAGGCGATGCTTAATCAGTTCGCTGTCATCTTGCCTAAATGTGTACTGAAACGAGATCAGAGCACCATCAATCATTTTGATATGGTAAGCGTTTTTATTCAGCACATCCGCGTACAAATCACTATACGGAATATCTTTAAGCGCGGTCGTAGTCGGGAGATCCCCAATAGTACGAACCGGGAAAGTTTGCTTATTTTGAGTAAGAGAGATAACCCGGTCGGATACCCCATTTTGTTGAACTGAGAGGCTACTCGCAATTAGCCGCGCATAAATCTCCCTCAGCTGAGCAGCAAGAGCATCAGGTGTCATTGTTTCCCTTAACTGATTGCATGAGCTTTAAATTTTCAATCAACTCATCTGCATCAATCTCGCCTCTTTTAACGGCTGTGTATATTTCATGCGCCCTAAGATCGAATCGATTACGCCTACGCGGTTTATCCAGTATTTCCTTATTAATGAGATGCAGTTCTTTCTTTTCTTCCGCAGTCGGATATCTAAAATGTAGTTTGTAGTGTTTTTCCCGAAGTTGCTCCCATTCAGCTCTTAAAGCATCCATATTAGAACCTACACCTAATATCTGAACCCAAGCTTTCGAACGCGTAATAGCAGTAAATAGCCTGTTACGAACCTGCGCTCGGCTAGCTGGACTCCACGATGTGAAACAGTCTTGCGCATTGATGATATAGACCATTCCCGCCTCATTTCCCTTCGCCCTAAAAATACCCGTAAACGTCACAGATCCGGACTTGGTAAAAACGTCTGCCGAGGTAGTGACTCCCGCGAGTTCAGTATTAATTCCTCGCTCAAATAAAAGGCGACGAATTGGGCCGACCTCTTTTTGAGTTGTGAGTGGATTTGGATTGATGACCACGATGTCTTCTGGACGAAGTTCCTGATGCTCAATATCTGCCTTGATTGCCTCGGCAAGCCATTCTGCTTGCTGAGCGGTTGAATCAAATTTCTGAAATTGAATTAACTCGTCCGGACTCGAATGATCCTCTAAGAACAATGGGGAGGAATTAGGTGTTCGAGCCAGAGTAATCAAAGAATTACCTTCAAGGTCACCTTCTTCAACAACATAGCCTACGTCCGTCCACAACTCATCTTGCTCAAAAAACTGTACTAGACCCTGCTCGCGATAAATACCAAAACCAAGTGCATGAGCCGTAGTCAGTACGGGGCGCGAGTTACGGTAGCATTTTTCCAAAATGATGTCTTGCCTAGGCCCTACGGATTCATCCGTGTTGAGCTTGACCAAAGGAGTCCCATCAGGCTTCTTCCCAAACAGGTCCTCCGGTGGCAAGACCGATTCACCATTTAAGGATTGCAATTCATCATAGGCGTAAACAAGTCGCTTCGGCTCCCTCAAAAACTGATGGCACAGACGTAAGAAATCAGGAGGAAAATCTTGTGCTTCATCGACCAAAATCACGTCGTAAAACACGTGTGATTCTGAGACCTGTGCAAGAGCTTGCTTACAAACCCCAGCAAACTCCTTGCCTTCTCCAAATTTTTCTCTTGCGGACTTGAAATCCAAAAAATCCAAACCGTGCTTTCCGCAGAATTTATGATAAATACCATCCCGCTCACGATCCCCAGGTCCGCCCCAAGCATTCAATATATCAACCTTATCCCAATCCGGTTCCGTGCCGGTCTGTTCTATAGTGAAATAAGTAATTAAACGCTTGAACTGTTCTTTGAGAGATCGCGTATTGAAGGTAACCGCAATTTGCCAGTCTTCATTTTGCGAATGCAAATACGCAACCTTTAATGCCAAAATAATCGTCTTGCCGGAACCTGCCAAGCCACGAATTCGTTGTACACCTTCAACCGTTTCGATAACTGCCTGCGACTGATGTTGATCCAGATTAGCAATAGACTCGTCAACGCGCTTTAAACGCGCCCCCTTAGAATTAGCCTTTTGAGGATCTCTCTTCTGTCGTCCAGATCGAATCGAAGTAACCACTTGTATTGCCGCGACCAATTCACCAAAAACATTTTCTTCAGAGTCGGCTGCGAAAGGCCACTGAAAATTTGAAAGTATATTTTTTAGGTTATTTTCCTTAGCTAAGTAAAAGGGGGCTTTAACTTCTATACCCTCAATATTCTTAGCTGGAGCAAAAGTCACCACATTGATTTCAAATTTAAGTTTTCTACCATCCTTCAATTTTGGATATGGCTTGAGCTTGACATCCAACATTGAAGCGATTTCATCTTGCCTTGCCTCAAAGTCGCCAAGATCGGTCCCTTCAACCAAATCGAACGCGACAAGCCCCAAAGTCTTGGACATCAACAAAGCATCAAATTTCACAGGTCCAGTAGGAGAACCGATGATTGGATAACCGATGTAGAGATACCCCGAAATCTCGGGAAACGCTCTCAAAGTCTCCGCCAAAAGGCGAGAAGAAACGGGCTTATCTTTTGAGGCGCCCCATATAACATCAATCATTTCAAGTCCGATCCATTGGAAAAAAATAGGGAAATTTACCCAGTAAATGCATTTTATCAGCTCACGCACAACCTTCACCTTCGGCTCATATCAACGAAGGCTTTAATACTAGGTCAAAGAGCAATTCATAATGACCTGATAGAAATTAATAATTAAACATGAATGCTACATGATCTTGATGCAAGTCTAATCCCGTAATTCTGTGCGCATTGCAACCATAAAAAAACGGAGTCATGTGCACATGACTCCGTTTTTATTTGTGGCGACGAGTGCTTTACTCTTTCCAGTAATTGGCAATCCAGGGTGCCTTGCGCACAAAGCGCAAAGCGCGGTTGCGCCGTCCTTCCAGTGCATCCGGCGGATTCACTTCACCGTGGAAGATCACAATCTTGGTACCTTCAGGGACGAAAGGCTCGCGCCAGTAATTGGTCGGCCACGCCGGAATGCAATGGTATTTATAGCTGCAGCACCACGAAGCAGGCCAGTAGGCTAACTTGCCCTGTTTGTGCAGCACATCAGACAGGAAAGCCTGTTCATTACGGAAGGCACTACGTGCATCCGCCTGCGTCGTGCGGAATTGCTGCAACACGTCAGCATGCGCACCCAGTTTGAAACGATAGACCGACGAGTTACCGGTCACACGCCATGGGCGCTTCCAGTCATGGATAATCAGGAATTCGCCCGGATATTCAAAGAAGGCATCGATCTTGTCGGTGATCACGACGTCAACATCGAGAAACAATGCAGTACCGGTCAAACCATGCAGATCCGCTTCGAAGGTGGTCAGCTTTTTCCAGCCACGTTCCGGCAAACCATCCGGCAGCTTCAGATCAGGAATCGGGAAGCATTCGACTTCCGAGCGTATGCCGGAGCCGTCATCAGTCAGGCAGACAAAGCGAAAATCGCCGGTCAGGTTACGACGTACCATCGCGTACAAACGATTTACATATTCAGGGCCGTATTTGGTACCCCACTTCATGCACAGGATGACACGCTCTTTACCGACTGCTACCTGTTCCATATTGGCCTTCTCTGTCATACATTTTCTCCAGCGTACTGCATTAGGAATTCTTTTCAAACTAAACGGACTTGATCCCGTTTGGCGTTTTTGTCAGCTTATTCGCTTTGGTGTGGGCCCGGATCGCGTCATTCTTCTTCCACGCTTCTTCCGATACATAGCCACGCGCGTGATCAAGGTGCACACAGATGGCGCTATACCTGATCTGTTTCGACGATAAGCCCATATTCATCAGGCGCTCACCTAATTCACGATCTTCGCCACCATACTGCATTTCTTCATTGAAGCCATTAGTTGCCAGCAAATCTGCTTTCCAGCCAGATGCATTGGCGCCATTCCAGGTGGCCTTGGTCGGCGTCAGCGCATTCAGTAACTTCGCACTGAAACCTTTAGCGGTCAGCTTCAGGCTCTTGATACTGGATTTAAAACCGCGTGCCTTCAGCCAATTCAAATCAAAGCAATTTTGCTGCAGGATATCTTCTTTGCTGATCGCCTTCGAGATATCCATCGGCAATTTAAAGTAACCACCCGACAGGAAATAACCGGGTTCACGATACTGCATATGTGTCGCCACGAAATCCTTGCGCGGTACGCAATCGCCATCGGTAAAAATTAGATAGTCGGAACGTGACGCGAGTATCGCCTTGTTCAGGATCTTGGTCTTTTGAAAACCATCATCCGGATGCCAGACGTGCACGATGGGAATCGCAATCAAGGCCTTTAACTCTTCGATACGCTGGCGTGTCTCGTCCCTTGAACCGTCATCAGCAATGACGATTTCAAAGTCGGTATAAGTCTGGGCGCTATAACCCCACAGGACTTTTTCCAGCCACTCGATGGAGTTATAGGTACTTAAAATGACAGATGCGTTCATTTAGGTATGCGACAGATCAAAATACATCCTTGGCGAATTGCAGATGATACAGGTTCGCGTACACACCATTCTTATCCAGCAATTCCTGATGCGAACCAAGCTCGACGATCTGGCCTTCGGCCAGCACCGCGATCCGGTCAGCACGTTCAATCGTCGACAGGCGGTGCGCAATAACCAATGTGGTGCGACCTTTCATCAATTCATCCAGCGCAGCCTGCACCGCACGTTCGGATTCCGAATCCAGCGCTGACGTTGCTTCATCCAGGATCAGGATAGGCGCATCCTTGTAAATTGCACGGGCAATTGCCAGGCGTTGACGCTGACCACCGGAGAGGCGTGAACCGTTATCGCCTATCATCGTTTCCAGTCCGTCCGGCAAGCTGGCGATCACTTCATCCAGGTGCGCCGCACTTGCGGCAGACAGTACACGTGCACGATCCGGTGCAGGGTCGCCGTATGCAATATTCGCAGCGATAGTGTCATCAAACAAAACCACATGCTGGCTCACCATCGCGATTTGCTTGCGCAAACTGCTCAGTGAAATGTCTTCTATCGACATCCCATCCAGCTGGATCTCACCCGATGTAGCGGAATAGAAACCCGGCACCAGGTTAACCAATGTTGATTTGCCGCCACCTGACATACCGACAAAAGCGATGGTCTCGCCCGGCTTTACACTCAGGTTAATGTCTTGCAGCGCGGCCGTTTGCTGCCCCGGGTAGGTGAAGCACAATTTAATAAAGTCCAGGCGCCCCATCGCGCGCTGCGCCAGATCCTTACCCGAAGTACGTTCCGGTTTGGCATCGATCAGGTTGAATACTGCTTCCGCTGCGGTCAACCCGCGTTGCAAGGGACCATTTACCTCAGCAATATTCTTCAACGGTGCCAGCAACATCAGCATCGCAGTGATGAAGGAAACAAAGCCACCGACCGTCGTCTGGTTATGCCCTGATTGGATCAGCGCGATCACGATAACGATTGCAACCGCGGTCGAAGCCATAATCTGCGTTACCGGCGTAGTTGCCGCCAGTGCACTCGCCATACGCATCGTATAACCACGCAATTTATCGGCACGTACTTCGAATCGTTCACTCTCGTACTGATGGCCGCCAAAGATCTTGATGACCTGATTCGCGCGGGTAGTTTCTTCTATCACTTGCGTCATCTCGCCATTTACCGTCTGATACTCGCGCGTCAATCGACGCACGCGGCGGCCGCTGGCACGCACCACCACCGCGATCAGAGGTAACAGGATCAGCGCGACCAGGGTCAAACGCCAGTTCAACCAGAACAGGAAAGACAGCAAGACGACAACCGTCAACGAATCGCGAATGATAGAGGTATACACCTTGGTGATCATTTCAACGATTTGCTGCACTTCAAACATCATGGAATTGATGACGCGACCAACCGAGTGCGTCGCATAGAAGCCCAGTGG
>JBEBUE010000015.1:0-15401 GCA_040393485.1 Herminiimonas sp. | reverse complement strand
GTATTTTGCCGAGAGCGCTGTGGCTGCCCTGTTATGGCCATTCGTGACCTGGCTCATGCTGGCACCGCAACGTCGCGCCATCAATCGCGACGACAACCGCCCGCTATAAGCGGTCGCCCTGACCCGATGTTTATCCGGTATTTGAAACCGCATGACTGAATTAAAAAATACCGAACGCGAGCTACAACTCTTCCGCCTGCGCTTATCTGTCGCCGGTGTGGTGGTATTCCTTTTATTCGGCTGTTTGCTGGCGCGTTTTATCTGGTTGCAGGTTTATAAGCACAATGATTACGTTGCGCAGGCAGAAGATAACCGCATTTCCATCGTGCCGGTGGTACCTAACCGTGGTTTGATCGTGGATCGCAACGGCGTGGTGCTAGCGCGTAACTACTCGGCCTACACGCTGGAAATTACGCCGTCGAAAATTAATGGCGACCTCGAAACACTGATAGATGAGTTGGCCACGCTGGTCGATATCCAGCCCAAGGACAGGCGACGTTTCAAGAAACTACAGGAAGAGTCGCGCAAGCTGGGCAGCTCACCTATCCGCGTACGCCTGACAGATGAAGAAGTTGCACGTTTCTCGGCGCAGCGGTACCGCTTTCCCGGCGTGGAAATTCAGGCGCGCCTGTTCCGCCAGTATCCGCTGGGTGCAGTAGCGTCGCATGTGATCGGCTATATCGGTCGTATCAATCAGCGCGAAGCAAAAGAAATCGATGAGGGCGATGACGCCACCAACTATCGCGGCACGGAACACATCGGCAAAGAAGGTGTGGAAAAAAATTACGAAGACAAGCTGCACGGTCGTACCGGTTACGAAGAAGTTGAAGTGTCTGCTGGTGGTCGTCCTATCCGTACCCTGTCGCGCACTGCGGCAACACCGGGCGACAACCTGATTCTTTCCATCGATATCGAATTGCAGAAGGTAGTGGAAAAGGCCTTCGGTGATCGTCGCGGTGCATTGATTGCGATTGAGCCGTCCACCGGTGACATCCTTGCCTATGTGTCGATGCCGACCTTCGATCCCAACCTGTTTGTTGAAGGCATCGACCAGCAAAACTGGGATGCGCTGAATAACTCACCGGATCATCCTTTATTGAATCGCCCGCTGTCCGGTGCTTATCCGCCAGGCTCGACCTATAAGCCATTCATGGCACTGGCTGCGCTGGAACTGGGCAAGCGCAAACCATCCGATGCGATTTCTGACCCGGGCTATTTCTGGTTCGGTAACCATAAATTCCGTGATGACAAAGAAGGCGGGCACGGCATGGTGGATATGTACAAATCCATCGTGCAGTCCTGTGATACCTATTACTACATGCTGGCGAATGACCTGGGGGTGGATGCCATCCATGACTTCATGAAGCCATTTGGCTTCGGTCAAAAGACCGGCATCGATCTGCGCTTTGAACGTACCGGGGTATTGCCGTCTACCGCATGGAAAGCTGCGGCTTATCGCAAGCCGGAGCAAAAGAAATGGTATGCCGGTGAAACGATTTCTATCGGTATTGGCCAGGGCTACAACTCATTCACGCCCTTGCAGCTGGCGCATGCAACAGCGGTGCTGGCAAACAATGGTGTCGTGATGAAGCCACATCTGGTGAAAATGATAGAGAACGGCACCACCCGTCAGCGCACGCTGACTGTACCCAAGGAAAGCTACCGCATTCCGCTGAAGCAGGAAAATATCGACGTCATCAAGCATGCGATGGTTGGTGTAAATAAAGAAGGTACCGGCGCACGTGCATTTGCGCGGGCCGAGTATGTGTCGGCAGGTAAGACCGGTACTGCGCAGGTGATTGCGATCAAGAAGGGCGAGAAGTACGACGCCAGCAAGATCTCCGACCGGCATCATGACCATGCTTTGTATACCGCATTTGCACCGGCTGACAATCCGCGTATCGCACTGGCCCTGATTGTAGAAAACGGTGGTTTCGGTGGCGCTGCCGCTGCTCCGATCGCGAAAGCGGCGATGGACTTCTACCTGCTAGGCAAACGCCCGGGCGACAAGCCGGAACCTAAGCCCAAGAATGAACCTAAAGAAGAGTTCGTCGAATGAGTGTCGATATGAATAAGCGCTCGATCGGGCAAATCGTTCAGCCCTACATCCAGATGTTTGATGCGCCGCTGATGCTCATCGTCTGCATTATCCTGGCGGTCAGCACGGTGACTTTGTATTCGGCCGGCATCGATTTTCCTGGCCGCGTTGAAGATCATGTGCGCAATATTATTATTTCCTTCGCTGTGATCTGGATCGCTGCCGCGATTCCGCCGCAGACATTGATGCGCTTTGCTGTACCTTTGTATGTCACCGGCATCGTGCTGTTGGTGGCAGTCGCGCAGTTCGGCCTGATACGTAATGGTGCGCGCCGCTGGGTTGATCTCGGCGTAGTGGTACAGCCGTCTGAAATCATGAAAATCGCGATGCCAATGATGCTGGCCTGGTTTTTCCAGAAGCGCGAAGGTGTAACGCGTTGGCGCGAATTCATGGTGGCAGGCCTGATGTTGATCGCACCGGTCGGCCTGATCATGCGCCAGCCCGACCTTGGTACCGCGCTGCTGGTGCTGGCAGCGGGATTCTATGTCATTTTCCTGGCGGGTTTGTCATGGAAGGTGTTGGTCGCGGCAGCGGTCGCGGTAGGTGCCAGCTTGCCTGTCGTGTGGTCGATGTTGCACGATTACCAGCGTGGACGTGTGTTGACACTGATCGATCCGACTACCGATCCGCTGGGTAAGGGCTTCCACATCATCCAGTCAACGATCGCGATCGGCTCCGGCGGCATTACCGGTAAAGGTTGGCTGAACGGTACGCAGGCCCATCTGGAATTTATCCCTGAACGCACCACCGATTTTATCTTCGCCGTATTCTCCGAGGAGTTTGGTCTGATCGGTAATTGCATCTTGCTCTTCCTGTATTTGTTACTGATCGGACGTAGCATGATCATCGCGGCGAATGCGCCGACCTTGTTCAGTCGTTTGCTGGCAGGTGCGATCACGTTGATCTTCTTTACCTACGCATTTGTGAATATGGGAATGGTCAGTGGTATTCTTCCGGTCGTCGGCGTACCGTTGCCCTTTTTCAGTTATGGCGGCACCGCTTTTGTCACGCTCGGATTGGGCGTCGGCATTTTGATGAGCATTCAGCGGCACAGGAAGTTAATGCAAAGCTGATGTACCGTTTATCGATTGCATTGCGAGAAAGCTGGCGCAGCGCAGTCATCAACAGGAGCAAGCGATGCAATTTCGCACCGTAATACACATCCTGGCGATATCGTCTATCGTCGCTTTAGCCGGTTGTAGCACCACTCCACTGACCACGCCATCCGCTGGCAAAACGGCATCTGGCAGTTCTGCCACGCGTTCCTCGACCACGCCCGTGTTACCACCTGCCGGCTCAGGTCGCGGTGGTTATTACAAGGATGACGGCCCGGGAGATGACATTCCCGAAGGTCTGGAAAACTTGCCCGATGCTGAGCCCCGGGTAGAGCCCTATGCAAATCGCGGTAATAAACCGTATGTCGTATTTGGCAAGCAATACACCCCTATCAATGACGAGCGGCCTTTCAAGCAGCGCGGGCGTGGCAGCTGGTACGGTAAGAAATTCCACGGACAAAAAACGTCGTCCGGCGAACCCTACGATATGTACCAGATGACAGCTGCGCATCCGGTGTTGCCGATACCTTCATATGCACGCGTGACCAACCTGAGTAATGGCAAGCAAGTGATCGTACGCGTCAATGATCGCGGCCCGTTTCATTCAAGCCGTGTGATTGACTTGTCATATACCGCTGCACTCAAGCTTGGTTACATCGGACACGGTAGCGCGGAGCTGGAAGTGGAGCGTTTGCTGCCGGCCGATATAGAACGTATCAATGCAAGCAAAGCTGCCGCAACCGTCGCTTCTGATGCAGCGCCGGTACAGGCACCGACAGTGGAGGCCGTAGCGTTGGCAGCGCCAGTCATGCAAAGCAGTGCAGCACAAACATCAGCGAATAGCGCTCAGGCTGTAGCGACTGCATTGCCGTCGGGTTTCTATCTGCAGTTTGGCGCGTTTTCGCAAATGGCGAATGCGGAAGCAGTGCGCGCACGCCTGGCGCAGGATGTAGGCAGCAACTTGCCGCAATTGAAAGTAGAGCCGTCGAACAATCTATATCGTTTGTACAGTGGACCGTTTGCCAGCCGTGATGAGGCTGCGGCTGCCGCCATACAGGTACAGCAAAGCGGCATTACCAAACCATTTGTCGTGCAACGCTGATTGAACGGGCGGGAATGGTAGGCGCTAGCCTCGGCAATCATTCCTGATCGTCGGCGTCCCGCATCGCTAAAGCACGCTCGTAAAGTGCATTCTTTTTTTGTCCGGTGATTTGGGCTGCCAGCGCAGCAGCCTGTTTCACCGAACATTCTTGCAACAGGATGCCGAGTATGCGGTCGGCTTCGATCTGATCCTGGTCACCGGCGCTAGGCGCACCTTCCAGCAATACGACAAACTCCCCTTTTTGCCGCTTGGCGTCTGCGTTTATCCACGTCACTGCTTCGGCCAGCGTGCATCGGTGTGTTTCCTCGAATAGCTTGGTGAGTTCACGCGCGAAGACGATATGTCGTGTCGGTTCGAACGCTGCGGCCAGTGCCGCCACCGTTTCGGTAATACGATGCGGTGCTTCATAAAACACCATGGTGGCAGCCACCGCCTGCAAGCCGGACAGCACGCTTTCACGTTGCTTGGCTTTGGCGGGCAGGAAGCCAACGAAGTAAAACTGATCATTCAACAAGCCGCTGGCAGACAGTGCAGTGACTGCGGCGGATGCACCGGGTAGTGGTATCACGCGTAACCCCGCAGTGCGTACCGCATCGACGATGCGGGCACCAGGATCGGAAACAGCTGGCGTGCCGGCATCCGATACCAGTGCGATCCGCTCACCTGCTTGCAGGCGGCTGATGAGTTTATCTGCCACTTCCCGTTCGTTATGCTGGTGCGCGGCTATCAGGTTCTTCGACAGGCCGTAACGCGTCAGCAGGTGGCCGGTATTGCGCGTATCTTCGCAAGCGACCGCATCGACTATCGATAAAGTGTGCAAAGCGCGCAACGATATATCGCCTGCATTTCCGATCGGGGTAGCCACCACATATAATGTTGCCGGAGGATAGGTCTGATTAGACACATCGTGCATAATCGGCAAGATAGTGGAAAGGCTGTTACTTGTTTCAGTCATTGGGAGAGTCGGATGTTGGGAAATTTAGCGAGAATGTTCGTGCTGGCAAGCATCATCAGCGGATTGTGCTCGCCTGTGCTGGCAAATACAACTGTCGACATTGCTGCTGACAGTTTTGCCAGTGTACCCGGCATTCAGGCCCAGCGGTCATCGCTGGATAGGATGCAACTGGCACAAACCGATTTGGCCTTGCCGGAAGCGATGAGCGCCCCGCTCGATGATCCTATCGTCGAACCGATCGAAGTCCCCGTCATCACCACACGTCTCCCCCCGGTCCGGATTGGACTGTTGCTACCGCGTCGTTCTGAATCGCTGGCGCAAGTATCGGATGCCGTGCGCGCCGGTTTCATGGCGGCCTATCAGCATGAACCTGGCAATATCGTCGTCAACCTGGTGGAAACTGGCGATGCGGCACAGGATGTGTTGAGCGGTTATACCGAAGCAGCGGCCAACAATGACATCGTGGTTGGTCCGTTGACGCGCAGTGGCGCGACTGCGATCGTACAAAACCATGCCGTCACCAAACCGACGATTACCCTTACGCAATTGAACGCCGCTGGCGAAGCGGAAGTGAAAGTGCCGACCAATATGCTGGTCATGGGCCTCTCGATAGAAGATGAGGCGCGTCAGGTAGCAAACTGGGTCGGCAAGGGCCGCAGCCGCCAGAAGGCTTTTGCGCTGTCTACCAATGTGGCATGGCAACGTCGCGCTGTCAGCGCTTTCGCTGCGCAATGGAGCCAGCTCGGCATGACGGCTGAGGTAATGGAGCTCACCATGAGCGGCGGCTTCATGAATGCGAATGCCCTGGTGCAATTGAAAAAGCGCATACAGACCGAAAAACCCGCGCTGATTTTTGTCGGGCTCGATGCTGCGCAAGCGATCCAGCTGCGCCTGGCAATAGGGGGCGAAGTCACGATGTATGGTATTTCGCAATTGAATCCGTTTGCACTGGATGACTGGGCGAATGCAGATCGCCTGACCGATCTGGAAGGCGTGCGCCTGGTGGATATGCCATGGCAATTGCAGGCGGATCATGCGGCCGTGATGGCTTATCCACGCCTGGCGAAGCCGAGTGGACAGCGCAGCAGCCCCGATGTCGAGCGCCTGTATGCACTGGGCATCGATGCTTATCGTGTCGCGGCAAATGTCGCTATCAAGCAAACCGATTTCAGCCTGGACGGCGTGACGGGCAAGTTGACCGTGCGTTTCGGCCGCGGTGCACCCTACTTTGAGCGGGTGCTACAACCTGCAACTTATCGCGAAGGTATGGTGCAGCCACTCGAAGCGCAGTAAGTTTGATGCGCATGCCCGCCTTCCTGCGTCCGCGTACTGCGCAGCAGCGCGCCGGACAAATAGGTGAAGATCAGGCCCTGACCTATTTACAGCAACAGGGTTTGCACCTGCTGGAACGGAATTTCCGTTGCAAGGGCGGTGAAATCGATCTCATCATGCAGGATGGCAAAGTGCTGGTATTCGTCGAAGTCCGCATGCGTAGCGATAGTAAATTCGGCGGTGCGGCTGCCAGCGTCGGCAGTGCCAAGCAAAAACGACTGATCATCGCCGCACAGATTTATCTGCAGCGACACAGCATGCCACCCCCTTGTCGTTTCGATGTCATCGCTTTTGATGACAAGGAGATGACGTGGCTAAAGAATGCAATTGAAGCCTGAAAACCCGTGTCTTGCGCCACTTCCGGCAATGGACTGCTCTATAATTCCCCCACCATGATTAATCAACGCATCCTCAGTCACTTCCACGAAAGTGCCGAGCTCAAAATCCAATCAGCATCAGTATTGGCACGACTAATTGAACAGGCAGTGGAACTAATGTTCGGCGCCCTGTCTAATGGAAACAAGATTCTTGCTTGCGGCAATGGCGGTTCGGCTGCAGATTGCCAGCATTTTTCAGCGCAGCTGGTTGGTCGCTTCGAACGCGAACGGTTACCGCTGCCGGTGATGGCACTGACTACCGACACCTCCATCCTGACCGCCATTGGTAACGATTACAGCTATCAGGAAATTTTCAGCAAGCAAGTACAGGCCTACGGACAAGCCGGCGATGTACTGCTCGCATTGTCCACTTCCGGTAACTCAGCCAACGTTAACGCCGCGATTGAAGCTGCACTGGAGCGTGACATGCGCGTAGTGGCGCTGACCGGCAAAGGCGGTGGCGCCATTGCCAAATTATTGACCGATGCGGACGTTCATATTTGTGTGCCGCATGACAGGACGGCACGAATACAGGAAGTACATTTATTAACGATACATTGTTTGTGTGACGGCATCGACGTTGCACTATTTGGAGGAGATGAGAATGAGTGATTTGCAGCGCTATATGAATGCGGTAAAACGTCCGGTTGCGATGGTCTTGCTGGGCGGAGCCATGATATTCAGCTTGCAGGGTTGTTTCGGTTTGATCGCTGGTGGTGTCGTGGCTGGTACGCTGGCAGCGACAGATCGTCGTACCCTGGGTGCGCAGACTGAAGACAAATCAATTGCTGTCAAAGGTGAAATGGCGATTCCCAAGGTGGTCGGTGATGCCGCTCACGTGAATGTGACCAGCTTTAACCGCAAGGTCTTGCTGACGGGTGAAGTGCCAAGCGAAGCGGCGAAAGAAGCTGCCGGACGTGAAGCAGCCGGCATAGAAGGCGTGCAATCAGTGGTAAATGAATTGGCGGTATTGGGTGCATCCAGTTTCGGTTCGCGCTCTAACGATACCCTGATCACCGGCAAGGTAAAGGCATCCATTGTTGATAACCGTACCCTGTATGCGAACTCGATCAAGGTCGTGACCGAACGTGGCATCGTCTACCTGATGGGACGTGTAACGGAACGTGAAGGTGATCTGGCAGCGAATATCGCACGTGGTGTAAGTGGTGTGCAAAAGGTCGTGAAGGTATTTGAATACATCACTGATGAAGAGTATCGCGTGTTAACGACGACTCCGGAATCGCAACCTGCGCAAAAATAGTAAATTTCTAACTGTTTCTTGCGGGGTGTATATTAAAGCCGCGCAGCAAATTGCTGCGCGGCTTTTCTTTTTGGGAGAGAAAAGATGCAACTGATTTTTCCTGTCGGATTGATCTTGATTGTCGTTCTGTGGGGCATATTTTCCCCTGCATCACTGGGCACAATTTCCCATATCGCGATGGCTGCGATTACCAAAAATTTTGGCTGGCTTTACTTGTGGGTTGTACTGGCCCTGGTATTGTTTTCTGCCTTCCTTGCTTTCAGCCGTTACGGCAATCTGAAGCTGGGCAAGGATGATGATGAGCCGGAGTTTTCTTTGCCGGCCTGGTTTGCCATGTTGTTCGCTGCAGGTATGGGAATAGGACTGGTGTTTTGGGGCGTGGCTGAGCCATTGTCGCATTTCACACAAGGTCCGCCGGGCACCATTGCGCGGACGCCGGAAGCGGCGAATACAGCGATGCGTTACAGCTTCTTCCACTGGGGTATACACCCGTGGGCTGTTTACAGCATCGTGGCACTAACGATCGCCTTCTTTCAATACCGACGCCAGGGCGTGGCGCTGATCAGCGAATCGACTACATCATTGCCGTGGCAGCCGATCAAGCGTATGTCCGGGCTGTTCAATGGCCTGGCTGTGATTGCCACGGCCTTTGGTGTGGCGACATCCCTCGGCATGGGTGCGATGCAGATCAATGGTGGCCTGGCTGCCGTGTTCGGCCTTACCGTCAATAAATACATGCAGGTCGGCATCATCCTAGTGGCGACGGCTTTGTTTATTACTTCGGCCGTGAGCGGCGTCGCGCGCGGTGTGAAATGGCTGTCGTCCATCAATATGCTGGTTGCTGCACTATTGACCCTTATGGTCTTCCTGCTTGGCCCGACAATAGTCATCATCGATACCTTTACCAATACCCTGGGTAGTTATATGAGCGAATTGGTGCGTATGAGTTTACGCATGACACCGTTCCGCGATAGCGAGTGGGTAGGTGAATGGACCGTGTTTTATTGGGCCTGGTGGTTGTCATGGTCACCTTTTGTCGGACTCTTCATCGCGCGTGTTTCACACGGTCGGACCATACGTGAATTCATTGTTGGTACCGTAGTTGCACCATCGATTGCCGCCTTCATCTGGTTCTCGGTATTTGGTGGTACTGCTTTGCATATGGAAATCTGGCAGGCTGTACCGATAGCCGCATCAGCCAAGGCTGATTTATCGATGGCTTTGTTTACCATGCTGGACGCACTGCCCTTCGGCCTGATCATGTCGGTGATTGCCACTGTGCTGGTACTGGTCTTTTTTGTTACTTCGGGTGACTCGGCCATCCTGGTGTTGGGCATGATGAGTGCGGGCGGTGAGGCTGATCCGTCGAATCGCATCAAGATTATCTGGGGTTCGCTGATCGCCGGAATCGCGATCAGTCTCTTGCTGGCTGGCGGACTGGATGCCTTGCAGACGGCGACCATCGTGTTTGCCTTGCCCTTCACGATCGTCGTTGCCTTAATGGCTATTTCTTTGTGGCGTGCCGTACGAGAGGACTGGAAAGAAGAGCAGCGTGCGGAAAAGGAATTGCGCCAGCGTATGCGTCAGCTAATTTCCAAGTGAAACGCTGAAATAAGTGTTAACGACTGGAAACTTAACGTTTTGCAATGTTATATTGAAGCCGCGCGGCAATGAGTCGCGCGGCTTTTTCTTCTTATGGAGAGACCATGACAGCAGTGCTCGTTTTACTGGCTATCGTTGCCATCGTTGCCTTCTGGGGCATCGGTGTCTATAACCGTATCATCGCCTTGCGCAATTATTTTGAGAATGCTTTTTCCCAGATCGATGTGCAACTCAAGCGTCGTTACGATTTGATCCCGAATCTGGTGGAGACTGCCAAAGCCTATATGGCGCATGAGCGCACGACGCTGGAAGCAGTGATTGCAGCACGTAACCGTGCCGTCGATGCGAATAAGAAAGCTGCCACCGATCCGGCGGATGCCGCCGCGTTCAAAAATATGGTGGTCGCTGATAATGCACTCGATGCCAGCCTCGGCAAGTTCTTTGCATTATCGGAAGCCTATCCGGATCTCAAGGCTAACCACACCATGATGCAACTGAGCGAAGAGCTTAGTAGTACCGAAAACCGTATCGCATTCGCACGGCAGGGCTATAACGACAGCGTAATGTCTTACAACGTCGCGATCCAGCAATTCCCCGGTTCGCTGATTGCCAACTCCTTCGGTTTCCGTAAAGCCGAGTTGCTGGAATCGACGGAAACGCCAGAAGAACGCAAAGCGATTAAAGTCACATTTTGAAGCTGCATGCGAGTCGCAAACAGATGGGCATGTGCCTAAGTCCTGTATTTAGTTGAGATGAATTTTTTCGAGCAACAGGATCATGCCCGGCGGCAAAGCAGGATGCTGGTGTTGCTGTTTGCACTGGCCGTTCTTGCCATTGTGCTGGCAGTAAACATCGTGATGGCCTTGTTATGGATACTGCTACAAGGCCAGCCGTTAACTGGCGCGCATCATTATCCGCATGGCTTCTTCTTTACCAATACGTGCATCACCGTCCTGCTGATTTGTGGCGGCACGATGATAGAGATATTTAATCTGCGCGATGGTGGTGAGGCTGTCGCACGCATGGTCGGTGGTCGTCAGGTATCACCCAATACTACAGATCTGCAAGAACGACGCCTGCTCAATATTGTGGAAGAGATGGCGCTGGCATCCGGGATCGCCTGTCCTAAAGTTTATTTGCTGGCGAAGGAAGAATCGATCAATGCATGTGCCGCAGGTTACAACCCGAATGAAGCTGTCGTAGTACTGACGCAAGGTGCCTTGATGCGTCTTACGCGCGACGAGTTACAGGGTGTGGTCGGACATGAGTTCAGTCACATCCTGAATGGTGATATGCGGCTGAACCTGAAATTGCTGGGTGTGACCTTCGGTATCGAGATGGTGGGTGACTTCGGACGTCAGGCGATGGAGTTTGCCTGCTACAACTCGGATGACATCGAGTCCAGTTTCAAGCTGACGGTATTTCGCATCATCGCTTTTATTTTTGGCTTTGCCTTCTTCCTGATTGGTTATATCGGCTTGTTTTTTGGTCGTGTCATCAAGTTTGCGGTATCGCGCCAGCGCGAATATCTTGCCGATGCCAGCGCCATACAATTCACACGCAATCCGGATGGGCTGGGTAACGCCTTGCGCAAAATTGCGGCCCTGAGTGACCAGGGTTTTTCAGGTGCCTACATAGGTCACCGTAATGCGGAGCAGCTATCGCATTTGTTCGTCAGTGCGGTCCGGCCACATCTGATGGCGGGCTTCTTTGCCACGCATCCACCATTGCAGGATCGCCTGCGTCGCATCTATGGCCGCGATATGGAGTTGCCTGATGAGCAGGAATTGCGCGTGCATAATGTGCCCACTTTCCCTGTGCCAAGCGATGCCTTGCCCGCGCTTGCTTATGCGAGCACGCCATTGATGGCCATGCGGAATGACTTGCAGGAAGCCAGTACGGCCATCGCGATGACGGCAGCGCAAGCATATGGCGACGGTACGCTCGCACAGATCAGATTGAGTCCTGAGATAGATCGCGTCGCACATGATCCGTCTGAAGCGCCATTGCTGCTATATGCGCTCTTGCTTAATCCTGGCGATGAACAGAGTCCGCAATTGCGATCCTTGTTCGAGCATGCGCCGCATCAGATGGCACAGATAAAACGACTGACTGTCGCTATCGCTCAATTGCCTGAGAATGCGCGTTTGCCTTTGCTTGACCTCATGATGCCGGCTTTACGACAGCTGTCGCTGCCTGAACGTGATGCAATGCTGTCGCAATTCCAGCGCATGATTGTGAGTGACAGGCGTGTGAGCCTGCACGAGTTTGTATTGCAAACGGTGCTGGTGCGGCGTCTGGCTGCGCGAGCGAATCGGGCAGTGCGGATTAAGTACGCAACTGTGAACGAGCTGAAGGCAGAGTGCCTGGTATTGTTTTCGCTGCTGGCACATGTGGCGGCGCCCTTGCGTAAAGAAACTGTCGCATCGTTGTTCATGCGTGCAACTCAGGCTTCGCCTACGTTGACCTTGTCGGAAAGTGACGTGCTCGGGATAGATGCATTAAGTTACAGCCGCATCAAAGTAGCGCTGGATAAGCTGAATCAATTGGCGCCATTGGCCAATCCTGCCCTGATCAAATCCTTGCTCGCCATAGCCGGTGAGCAGGCGCCACTACCCTTGCCTCTGGCTGACCTATTGCGCGCGATTTGCGCTGCGCTGGAAGCGCCTATGCCGCCAGCAGTTGCTGCGGTGTATACGAATGCTGGCTGGCCTGCTGCATCCTTGTCCTGAGTGCGCTGTAGGCGTCTGTAATGCGTCGGTATTTTCGATTAAACATGCAGCGTAGGACCTGACTATAATAGTCACACTGAATTCTTCGGATTGTCGATCATGCAAGCATCCCCTGCCGCACCCAAGCGTACCTGGCTCAAAGTCCTGGCCGCCCTCGTTATCGTTGCGCTGGCGGCGGTCGGCTATATGTCGGTATCCAAAAAGGATGCGATTCCGGATGTGACCTTTACCAATCTGCAAGGCAAGAAAATTACCTCGCAGGATTTGCGCGGCAAGGTAGTGATGATCAATTTCTGGGCGACGTCCTGTGTGACCTGCGTCAAGGAAATGCCGGAGATGGTTGATACCTACAATAAGTACAAAGACAATGGACTGGAGTTCATCGCTGTGGCGATGGCTTACGATCCGGCTAACTATGTATTGAATTTTGTAGAGACACGCAAACTGCCATTCCAGATCGCACTTGATACCCAGGGCGAACTGGCCAAATCATTTGGTGACATCAAATTGACGCCGACAACTTTGGTGGTCGATAAAGATGGTCACGTCATCAAGCGCTACGTCGGTGAACCTGATTTCGCTGCCCTGCATAAGCTGCTGGAAAAAGCGTTGGCTGCCTAACGCTTTTCATCTTATTTATTCTGCGCGGTATCTGCCGCCGCTGACTCTTTCTATCCCTGCCAGATCGCGCCAGCTTTGCACTTCCGTGTAGCCATGAGCACTCAACAGTTCACGTACTGCCGCTGCCTGGTCATAACCATGCTCCATCAATAACCATGCTCCGGGTGCCAGGTATGGCCTGGCATCGCGTGTGATGGTTTGCAGATCGGATAAGCCATTGCCATGATCGGTTAGTGCGTCTACCGGTTCAAAGCGCAAATCCCCTTCGGATAAATGCGGATCGCCTGCGACGATGTAGGGAGGGTTCGATACGATCAATTCAAAGCGCTGTGCATCCAGTGCGCTGAACCAGTCGCTGCGCAGGAAGTCCACTTTGACCTGATTTTTGCTGGCATTGCCGCTCGCAATGGCGAGTGCCTCTGGGCTGACATCCAGTGCGGTAACGCCGGCATCCGGGCGTGCATGTGCCAGTGCAATCGCAATCGCACCGGAACCCGTACCCATGTCCAGCGCACGTCCTTGCGGTGGTAAATGTTCGATGGCCAGTTCAACCAGCAGTTCGGTATCGGGACGTGGGATGAGTACAGCCGGGCTGACGTTAAACGATAAGCCGAAAAATTCGCGTTCTCCGGTCAAATAAGCAATCGGTTCACCGGCAAGGCGACGGGCAAACAGTTGCGACAACTGTTGTGCTTCTTCTGTCGTCAGTGTGCGTTCCGAATGGGTGATCAATTGCACGCGTGAGAGCTGCGTGACATGTCCGAGCAAGATGCGCGCTTCCAGTTGCACGACCGGCGCGCTTTGCATGACCGCAGCGATGGTGGTCCCGCTCGCTACGCTTGCATCTTTGACGCTCATTAATTCTTCTTGATGGTGGCGTAAATCAGATAGGTAGCCATGACCGCAAACCAGACCAATGCCCATTGTGGCAATGACAAGCCGAGTATCGGTGCGTACTCAGTGGTGCACAAGCCGTCTGCCTGGAACAGGAAGGGCAGCAACTTGGCAGTCGGTATCGTATTCAACGACGTTTCCAGCGGATCGATGCCGCAGGATACGGTCGGATTGGCTTTGATGTAGATGTGCCAGCCTGCGACACCGGCACCTGCAATCGCCGATAGTGCGGCCAGCGCAGTGGCAACCTTGCCTGGGCCGCGTGGCAGATAGACTGCGATCAGGCAGATGATGGCAATCGCTGCAAAGGCATAGCGCTGGATCACGCATAGCGGGCATGGCAACATGCCTTCTACATGTTGCAGATACATGGCGACCGCCAGCAGGGCGAGCGACACAAAGGCGACTGCGAGCAGCACGGGTTTAGAGGTTTTCATTGCCAGGTTCTCAAAAAAGGATGCACGTTAAGAGTAGGTTTTAGCGGAATAGTTGCATCAATTCGCATCGGCGAGTGTCGCCAGCAATTCAGCCTGGTGCTCGGCCGCCAGCGCATTCGTCAACTCGGTCAAATCGCCATCCATGATGAAGTCGAGTTTATACAAAGTCAGGTTGATGCGATGATCGGTCATGCGCCCTTGCGGGAAATTATAGGTGCGTATGCGTTCGCTGCGGTCGCCGGAGCCGATCAGCGATTTGCGCGTTGCCGCTTCCTTCGATTGCTGTTCGCGCAACTGTACGTCCTTGATGCGTGCCGCCAGCACTTTCAGCGCTGAAGCCTTGTTCTTGTGCTGGCTGCGATCATCCTGGCATTCGACCACGATGCCGGTCGGTATGTGCGTGATACGGACGGCCGAATCGGTTTTATTGATGTGCTGTCCACCCGCGCCGGATGCACGATAAGTATCAATGCGTAAGTCGGCCGGATTGATGTTGACGTCTTCGACTTCGTCGGCTTCCGGCATGACGGCAACGGTACAGGCCGAAGTGTGGATGCGTCCTTGTGTTTCGGTTGCCGGTACGCGCTGCACACGATGACCGCCGGATTCAAATTTGAGTTTTGAGTACGCACCGAAACCGATGACGCGCACGATGACTTCCTTGTAGCCGCCGACTTCGGATGCCGATTCCGACACCATTTCTATTTGCCAGCGATTGCGTTCTGCAAAGCGGGTGTACATGCGCAAGAGATCGCCAGCAAACAGTGCCGCTTCATCGCCGCCGGTGCCGGCACGGATTTCGAGGAAGATATTACGGTCATCATTTGGATCTTTCGGCAGCAGCATTTTTTGCAAATCAATTTCCAGCTGCTCCATGCGTGCCTTGGCAGCGGAAATCTCTTCCTGCGCGAACTCCTTCATGTCGGGATCGGACA
>JBEBUE010000014.1:0-15412 GCA_040393485.1 Herminiimonas sp. | reverse complement strand
GGGAAGACATTCTCTGCCAGCATCAGCAAGAAAATACCGAGGTAGCCGCCTTGCGACACGATATCGACAATACTATGGAACAAACCCGTCTCCTGTGGAGGATGAAAACGGGCCATGCTAAACCGTCAGCGCTTACCTGGGCAAGTACTGACGGCATTTACCTTAGTTGGTCAGCTTGACGTAGAAGTCGACACCGACCTCGCTCCAGCATTCTTTTTCTTTGTCTATCCAGTAGGCAACTGTCGGGTGCTGGGTCACCCACTCTTTGCGGATTTCCAGTTCTATCCCTTTTTTCATGCGCAGGCGCACTTCATCCGCCGCCACATCTATGCGTGCGTGCATGAACATCCGGGCCAGTCGCAGTGCCAGCACCGGCTTGGCAAAGTCACTATCACTCACTTGCTCTGCCACTTTGCGCAAATTCCCTTTTTGCGCCAGCACCAGGTTGCTCATCACACGCTGTTCACGCGTGGTGAAGCCTGGCAAATCAGCATTCTCGACCATGTAAGCGGCATGTTTGTGATAACCGCTGTGCGATACCACCAGGCCGACTTCATGCAACAAGCCACTCCAGAACAAGAGCTTGGTATAAGTATCGTCGCCGGGTTTCAGCAAAGCGAGGAAGCCGCTGGCAACTTGCGCCGCCTGCTCCGCACGCTTCTCATCAACCTTGAATCGCTGCAGGAATTCACGTGCGGACTGTTCACGCCGGTCACGCTTGGTCGCGCGCAGATGCAAATCCCACAGCACGCCCATACGCAGGCCTGCTTCTATCGGCGTCACGACTTTAATGCTGAACTCTTGCATCAGGGCGACCAGGATAGCGAGACCGCTGGTAATGCTGGCGGCGCGATCCGCTTTCATGCCGACCAGGTCGATATTGCCCGCATGACCAAACTGGATCAGGCGCTTGCGCAATGCTTCCAGGTTCTTGAGCGACATTTGTCCATCACCTAGGCCATTCTTGCTGATTGCATCTGCAATCGCGCGCATGGTGCCGGATGAACCGTAGGCATTGCTCCACAGCTCCGGCTTGTATAGCGGCACCGCATCTTCAAAGCGCGAGCGTGCCGACAGCACGGCAGCGTCGAAAGCCTCAGCCGTAATAACGCCATTCGGGAAGAAATTCAGGCTTTGCGGCACGGTGCCGACGCTGAAGGACTCCACCTGCTCAATCTTTGGTCCTTTGCCGAGGATAACCTCAGTCGAACCACCGCCGATATCCAGCACCAGGCGACGTTCGTTCTGCGACAGCGTACTGGCCACGCCCATATAGATCAGGCGGCCTTCCTCTTCACCGGAGATGATTTCTATCGGATAGCCAATTGCCGCTTCTGCCGCCGGCAGGAAGACGGCTGAATTCCTGGCGATACGTATTGTATTGGTGGCGACGACGCGCACTGCACTCAGCGGAAAAGTACTCAAGATGGAATTGAAGCGCGCCAACGATTCAATCGCACTTTCCATCGCCTTCGCGGTCAGGTTGCCCTTGCTGTCGAGACCAGCGCCCAGGCGTATCGGATCGCGTGCGCTCTTGATGATGCGCATGGTGTCACCATCATGTCGCCCTATGTGAAGGCGAAAACTATTCGAACCGAGATCTACCGCTGCAAACATTCCATCCTCTCAATCACGCCCCTGCTTTAACCAAACTTTAGCTGTACTTAATCTGTATTTTATATATCGAACGGCTGCCACAGCGCTTGCAAGCTAGCGCGAAAAGTTCGTGACGATAAGCCCGCATTGTTACCGCATGATGACAATTCTGAAGAGCAAGACTAGCCTTATTCCTTCGCTGTGCCACACATATAAAAAAATTGCGCATCATAGATGCGCAAATCATTTATACCATTTCCAAATACGAATCGCCAACGAAGATTAAGCGCCAGACGCAAATCTTTTTATCGTCTGTGGTTAGCGTGTGCTATCAGCCGAATTTTCGGACTGCATCCAGCGCAAGTCCGGCGCCGATACTGCCAAACAGGTCGCCCTCCACCCGTCGTGCATCCGGCAGCAAGGAGCTGATCTTTTCGCGTAACAGATGAACACCGCTGGAACCACCGGTGAACACGACAGTATCAACATCTGCAGCGGCTATACCTGCATCTTTCAGCAAATTAGCGACCGTGCTTTCCACTGTCGTTACCATCTTGTCGATGGATGCATCAAACTCATCGCGGCGCAAAGTCAATGTCGTACTTGGCGCCAGCCGATCCAGCAAGAGCTCGGTTTCCATCTGCGACGACAAGGCAATCTTGCCTTCTTCGGCCTTCAGTGCCAGCCAGTGTCCCGAACGATTTTCGATCAGGTGCAGCAGGCTATCAAGCTTGGCCTTGTCACGCGCATCGCGATAAATATCCTTGATCTGCAACCAGGTCTTTTGCGAGTAAGCCAGGTTAATCGTGTGCCAGGTCGCCAGATTGAAGTAGTAACTGGACGGCACTTCGGTATCGTTGTTCAGGCGGCTGCCTAAACCCAGCAAAGGCATGATGCTGGTCAGGCTCAGGTATTTATCGAAATCTGTACCACCGATATGCACACCACCGGTAGCCAGGATGTCGTCGCGTCGGTCTGCCTTTTTCGCCCGTTCCGGCGACAAGCGCACCAGCGAGAAGTCGGAGGTACCACCGCCGATATCGGCGATCAGCACCAATTCTTCCTTGTCTATCTGCGACTCGTAATCAAACGCAGCAGCGATAGGCTCGTACTGGAAATCGATATCCTTGAAACCGACGGATTGAGCAATTTCATAGAGGGTATCTTCAGCCAGGATGTCAGCTTCTTCATCACCATCGACAAAATAAACCGGGCGGCCCATGACGACGCTTGTAAACTCGCGTCCGGCGGCCTTTTCAGCCCGGTTTTTCAATTCAGCGATGAATTGCGTCAGCAAACTGCGAAACGGCAAGGCCTTGCCCATCACTTCTGTCTGGTCATCGATCAGGCTGGTCCCGAGCAGGCTCTTGAGTGAGCGCATCAGGCGCCCTTCATAACCCTCCAGGTAATTGGCCAGCGCCGCACGGCCGTAATACACCTGTTCTTCATCTGCATTAAAGAAAACAACGGACGGCAAAGTAACCTTGCCATCTTCCAGTTGCAAGAGTGCCGACTGGCCTGGACGGCTCCAGCCAACGGTCGAATTCGACGTCCCAAAATCGACGCCGCATGCGTTTGCCATGGAAAAAACCTGTGAAAATGAAATGGGCCACGATGATAAGTCATAGACCGCAGCAAGTGTTTATTTTCTCGCCCGGGCCACTCATTCATGTTGTCATACGTTTATTAATATATCGCCCGCTCCGGTGGCGAATACGCCGACATCCGAAATGAGGATTACAATCAGTTGTCGTTCTGCTCTTAACGGAGAGCCGTCTGCACCACATGGGTACCCAATCGCTATAGATAAAGGAGACACATCATGGTTAACGTCGGATTGCAACTGCGCCTGGAAGCCAAACCAGGCAAGGAAAAAGAACTGGAAGAGTTCCTGCGCGCGCAACTGCCGTATGCGCTCGGTGAACCGGCCACAGTGGCCTGGTTTGCCATCAAGCTCAGCGCCAACACTTTCGGTATCTTTGATGCATTCGAAAACGAAAGCGGACGGCAGGCTCATATTGACGGTGCAATCGCTGCCGCGCTGGGCGACATCGCCGGCGACTTACTGGCCAAGCCGCCAGCCATTGAAAAATTAACAATATTGGCAGCCAAACTCCCTGGTAGCGGCGAAGTACCGGACTCGCTGGGCTAATTGTTTTCGGGCCAGTCCGGCGAGCTAGCCGTTTGCGTGACCGCGTCGTAAAATACCGGCTTACGGAGGATTTATGAATACGAGTTGGGGTAGCGAAGAGGACATGGAAATCGATGACGAGCTGGTAGCCGACATCGAGCACCTGATCCCATCCAGGCAGCGTAACAGCGGCGACATTGGCACGCTGGACTTCTATGACCGGCAAGACCGTATAGCGCGGGAAATCGTCGATAAACCACGCTGATGTCAGCAACGGGTGCCACGTGCACCCGTCTTTTTTCCTGAATTTGGCTTGCCATGCGTGATGGCGCAGCGCCCTCGCCCTTAGCCATTTCCCCGCAAGGAAACGCCCATGTCCCCTGTAGTGCAAGCCTTCTTTGACACAGAAACCGGTACCGTCAGCTACGTCATCCATGCAACAGGCGCTACCGCTTGCGCCATCATCGACTCCGTCCTCGATTACGATCCTAAATCCGGCCATACCAGCACCACCTCGGCAGATAAAATCATTGCATTTGTGCAGGAACAAGGCCTGCAGGTGGAATGGATATTGGAAACGCACGCCCATGCCGACCACTTATCCGCCGCGCCTTATCTAAAACAACAGCTCGGTGGCCGCATCGCCATCGGACGCATGATTACCAAGGTTCAGCGCGTGTTTAACGACATCTTCAATCTTGAAGATTCATTCAAATTCGATGGCTCGCAGTTCGATTATCTATTCGAGGAAGACGAAGTTTTCCATATCGGCCAACTACAGGCACAAGCCTTGTATGTCCCCGGCCACACACCGGCAGATATGGCTTACCACATAGGCGATGCAATATTTGTCGGCGATACCTTGTTCATGCCGGACGCCGGCACTGCGCGCTGCGACTTCCCCGGCGGCGATGCGCACACCATGTATCGCTCGGTACAAAAGATCCTGAGCTTTCCAGACCAGACACGCTTGTTCATGTGTCATGACTATCCACCCGATAACCGCGCACCTGCATGGGAAACCACCGTCGCCCAGCAACGCACCAAGAACATCCACATCCGCACCGGCATCAGTGCAGATGAGTTCGTCGCCATGCGCACCGCGCGCGACAAAACCCTGGGCATGCCGACCCTCATACTGCCCGCAATCCAGGTCAACATCCGTGCCGGCAACCTGCCGCCAGCCGACAACAACGGTATCCGCTACCTGAAAATCCCGCTCAACACCCTGCCGATATAAACCCATTCTGAGGTAGCATGGCGCACCATTTCAGTGCTGCCACAGCGCACTTGCGATGGCACCGATATTGCTACAAGGAAATGAGGCATATGCCTGAGCGATACGCTGTGCCGCGAACGGACTTCCGGAATTGGTAGCCGTCGTGATTTTAGATACCGTGTACCAACATGTTGCTTTCCATGCCATCCCACCCTGCTGACCCGACGCTGCAAGCCCGCTTGCTCAGTACCTTGTTGGCCAATCTGGAAGGCATGGTCTATCGCTGTCGCCTTGACGAACACTGGACCATGGAATTCGTCAGCGAAGGATGTTTTGCGCTGACCGGTTACACCGAAGAAGACCTGCTCTTCAACAGCCGCATCTCCTACGAACAAATTACCCACCCCGATGACCGACAGCATGTGCGCGACACAATACTGGAAGCTGTGCGCAACAACCGCCGCTTCGATATCGAATATCGCATCGTGCGAGCCGACGGCAGCATCCGCCACGTATGGGAACGCGGCACCAATATTTCACATGACACCTTCGACATACTCGAAGGCTTCATCCAGGATGTTACCGAGCGCAAGCAGGCCGACGAAGCCTTGCGTGAAGCGGAGCGACGCTATCGCAGCATCTTTGAAAATGCGATTGAAGGGATTTACCAGTCCACCCCGAACAATGGCTATCTCGCAGTCAACCCGGCGCTTGCCCGCATGTATGGCTATGACAGTCCGCAGGAGCTGATTTCCACACTGCGCGACATTGATCACCAGGTCTATGTCGATCCGCAACGACGCCTTGAATTCAAGCGCTTGATGAGCAAGCATGGCGTGGTCACCAATTTCGAATCACGTGTGCATCGCCGTAACGGTGAAATCATCTGGATTTCCGAAAACGCCCGCTCGGTCTACAACAATGATGGCTCGCTACTGTTCTTTGAAGGAACGGTCGAAGCCATCACCGAACGCAAATTACACGAAGCGGAAATCCAGTTCCAGGCCACGCATGACGCCCTGACCGGACTGCCCAACCGTACCTTGCTCTACGATCGTATGCAGCAGGCTGTGCTGCATTCGGAGCGTTACGGCAATCTGACGGCGATTGCCTTCCTCGACCTGGATCAGTTCAAATTCATCAATGACAGCCTCGGCCATCAGGTCGGAGACGAACTGCTCAAAATCACGGCACAACGACTCACCTCCTGCCTGCGCGAGAGCGACACTGTGGCGCGCCAAGGTGGCGATGAATTCGTGCTGCTGCTGACCGACCAGCCGAATGAAGAAGCCATCACCCACACCATGCAACGCGTGCTGCATGAAGTATCGCAGCCATGGAAAGCCAACGACCTGGAGTTCCAGATTACCTGCAGCATCGGCCTGACACTATGCCCGGATGACGGGCGCGATGCCGAGACCCTGCTGAAAAATGCGGATTCCGCGATGTACAAGGCGAAGGAGCTGGGACGCAACAATTTCCAGTACTTCTCGGCGGAAATGAACACCTCGGTTACCGACCGCCTGGAATTGCTGAATCGCTTGCGCCAGGCAATCACGAACGAAGACTTCGTCCTGCACTACCAACCGAAAGTCAGCCTCGCCAGCCATCGCATCATAGGGGCCGAAGCACTGGTGCGCTGGAATAGTGCGCACTCCGGCATGGTCTCGCCTGCCAGCTTCATCCCGCTAGCGGAAGAAACCGGACTCATCATCCCGCTCGGTGAATGGGTGTTACGCACTGCCTGCCGCCAGAACCGCGCATGGCAGGATGCCGGTTATCCCGCCATCCCGATTTCGGTCAATCTATCGCCCCGTCAACTGGCACGCGGCGATATCGTTGAAGTCGTTCAACGGATACTGGATGAAACCGGTTTGCAAGCGCAGTACCTGGAACTGGAAATTACAGAAAGTGTGATGACCACCGACGTCGAAAAATCATTTGCACTACTGACGCAATTACGCGCACTCGGCGTCAAAATCTCACTGGATGATTTCGGTACTGGTTACTCCAGCCTGAGTTACCTGAAACGCTTTCCGGTTGATACCTTGAAGATAGACCAATCCTTCGTGCGCGACATCGCCACCGACCAGGACAGTGGCGCGATTGTGAAGGCGATTATTTCACTCGGCAGGAATCTGAATCTGACCGTGCTGGCAGAAGGCATAGAAACCGAAGATCAATTCCGTTTCCTGCTGGAGAACGGGTGTGATGAGGGACAGGGTTACCTGATGAGTAAACCGATCACGAACAAAAACTTTGTGGAATTACTGACGCAGTAGCCTGTTGCAGGCTACTGCTTAAGGAAGGATCAGGCGCTTAGAAATTCAGACCCTTAAAAATTCAGACGTTTTACGCCATCGGTAGTACCGAGCAAACCAATATTGGCACCACGCCGTGCAAACAAACCCACCGTCACGACACCAACAATATCGTTGATCTGCGCTTCCAGCGCCGCCGGGTCCTGGATCTTCAGACCAAGCACATCGATGATGTAACAACCGTTATCGGTCACCACCGGCTTACCGTCTTTCACGCGTAAGCGCGGCTCGCCACCCAGTGCGGCCAGCTTGCGTGCCACCACAGCCTGCGCCATCGGGATCACTTCTACCGGCAACGGGAAATTACCCAGCGTCTCGACCAGTTTGGAGCCGTCAGCGATACAAACGAATTGCTTGGCGACCGAAGCAACGATCTTTTCACGCGTCAACGCCGCGCCACCGCCTTTGATCATCGCACCTTGCGCAGTGATTTCATCAGCGCCGTCGATATAAACGGACATCGTATCGATATCGTTCAGATCAAAAACAGTAATCCCGTGGCTGCGCAAGCGCTCTGCCGTTGCCTCGGAAGAAGCGACCGCACCTTTGATACGGTCCTTGATCTTGCCCAGTTCATCAATGAAGAAATTGGCGGTGGAACCGGTGCCGACACCTATGATTTCACCCGTCACTACGTAATCGATGGCAGCACGCGCCACCGCTTGTTTCATTTCGTCTTGAGTCATGAGCTATGCAGAAAAAAGTCTGAGGAAGGCTGCTATTTTACCGGAAGCCCCGGGGCACCAGCCTCAAATGCAGCAAATTGAGGCAAAAATTGCCGTATTACCCTGCAGCGCCTGCTTAAGCCCTTATCAGCCTATCAATGCTTTTCTTCGTCGGTATGTTCCAGCGTCTCGAACAAAGCAATTTGCAGGCTTGTATGCCATCGCACGAAAGTCTTCCACAGCAGTGCTGTAACAATCGCCGCAGCCAGCAACAACAGCATCAGCGTATTCGTCGGCGGCAGGATGCGCGCACTCAACAAACCGATCAGTAACAGGATGCCGACGATAGACAGCAAAGGAATCACTTCAGAGATCAGGCGGCGCAGGCCGTGTACAAAGTTTCCACCGTCACCGATCACAAGCTCTGCCAGCAACTGACTCAGGGCATTCAGCTTGCGGTAAGTCGCAATCAGGAACGGCAGGGATAATGCCAGCGCACCACCGAACACGATGGCTTTTTGCGTATGTTCATCTGCAATGGAACCTGCCAGATGCTTTTCGATCACGCCAAAAATATAGATGCCTGCCAGGAACACCGCCGCCGTCATCGCGCAATTCACGATCACCTGCGCCACGATGCGGACGATGATCTTAAACAAAGCAGCGCGATCCCCTTCCGGTTGCTGGTGCTGCAACCAGTCCGTATAGCGATTGGCCAGACGACAAATACCATCCGGCATGGCCGCTGCAGCGCGCAAGGAGACCGGATCAGCCCATTTAATCAGATACGGCGTCAACAAAGTGGTAACAGCTGAAACCGCCACCACAATCGGATACAAAAAGTCGCTGGTCACCTGCAGCGTCAGTCCCAGCGAAGCAATGATGAAAGAAAACTCGCCTATCTGCGACAAACCCATACCAACCCGCATGGAGGTCCGGCCGTCGTTGCCCGCAATAAAAGTCCCCATGCCGCAGGCGAACACCTTGCCCAGGACCACCGCCACTGTAATCAATGCAATCGGCCACGCATACGTCACCAGCACAGTCGGGTTGAACAACAAACCGACGCCCACAAAAAACAAGGCGCTGAACATATCGCGTATCGGTGCAATCAGGCCCTCGATCAAATGCAACTGGCGCGCCTCGGCCATGATCGCGCCTATCATGAATGCCCCGAGTGCGATGCTGTACTCCATCTGCAGCACCAGCAGGCAAAAGCCGAAGCACAGGCCCAGCACCGTAATCAGGAATACCTCATTGCTTTTGAATCGCGCGACGTAAGCCAACAAACGCGGCACCAGCAGCAGGCCGAGCACCAGCGTTACGATCATGAACAGGGATAACTTGCCCACCGTCACAAAGACGTCACCGGCATCGACCGAGCCATTCATTGCAATACCGGACAAGAGCGCAATCATGCCGATGGCGAGCACATCCTCCACGATCAGGATGCCAAAAATTAATTGGGCAAAGCGTTCGTGCTTCAAGCCCAGTTCATCCAGTGCCTTGATAATGATGGTGGTAGAAGAAATTGCCAGCATCGCGCCGAGGAATAACGCATCCATCGTATTCCAGCCAAAGTAACGCCCTATTTCGTAGCCGATCCAGGTCATCAGGACGATCTCGCCGAACGCTGCAATGAAGGCGGTCACGCCGACGCGGCTGACTTTCTTGAGATTAAACTCCAGCCCTAAAGAAAACATCAGGAACACCACACCGAGCTCTGCCACGATTTTGATCGTGCGGTCATCCTGTATCAGTTCGAATGGAGGGGTATGCGGGCCGATAATGACGCCAGCCAGGATATAGCCGAGGACGACTGGCTGTCTGAAGTAATGGAAAATAATCGTGACGATCCCGGCGATCAGCATGATCACCGCCAGATCCTGTATGAACTCAGCTCCATGCATAGATTCAACTTTCGGTTTGTTTCTATTGGAGTGCGGACTGATGCGTGACGCGAAGTGGCTTGTTTAACCTTACACATAGACGAGGCTTGTGTCTATGGCAGATGCAGACGCCCTCGAACGAGGCGATGCACAGGAGATTTGCAGGCGATGTTTACAGCTGAATGCAGAACCCGTAACAATTGTAAGCAGATGCATACTTTGCTGAAATATATCGGGCAAACGCTATATTGAAGCCATCATCACTCTCTACACAGAATCATGAAACGTTTACTTTTAGCCTTGGCTGCAGTTGCCATCACCAGCAGCGTTGTCGTACCTATGCAAGCAATGGCGCAAGTCAGCGTCAATGTAAATATCGGCACCGCACCGCCACCGCTACGTTATGAACGCGTACCGCCGCCACGCAACGGCTACGTATGGGCGCCAGGTTACTGGAACTGGAATGGCTACCAGCATGTCTGGGCGCAAGGTCACTGGGTGCGCGCACGCCCCGGCTATGTTTATCACCGTCCGGAATGGCGTCAGGATCATGGCCGCTGGTATCTGCACAATGAGAGATGGCAGCAAAGCCGCTACGACCGTCCGCATCATAAAGACAAACACTATGACAAGCATTACAAGGACAAACATCACAGGAATGATCACGGCTATCACTGCCCACCGGGACAAGCGAAAAAAGGTAACTGCTAATCCAGGAACCTAAGCCGGAACACAACACAGCACGCCTGCGAGCTACTCCCTGGCGTGCTGTTTTCATTTCATGGTGCGTTTCACGCGCCGCAAACACGACTCTCAAATCCCCGCAGTAACACGCATTGATATCCGCACCGCCTTGCATTGTTTCCCCAAGCGCATGCACGAGATAGTCGATTGCACTACACTCGCATCACCAGTTCATTTATTAATCCGGGCAACGGCCCTTATTTGCACCTTACATAAAATAAATTTCAATCAGCGCGCAAGGCTGCAACAGCATCCATAAAGAGATCAAATGAATACGACCATCAAACTCACTTCCTTTTCCCACGGCGGCGGTTGCGGCTGCAAGATTGCGCCCGGGGTATTGGCCGACATTCTGAAAAACTCAAGCGGCTTCCCGGTACCCAAGGAATTGATGGTCGGGATAGAAACCTCCGATGATGCCGCCGTCTATAAGCTCAACGATGAGCAAGCGCTGATTGCGACTACCGATTTCTTCATGCCCATCGTCGATGATCCTTACGACTTTGGCCGCATTGCCGCCACTAATGCCATCTCCGACGTCTATGCGATGGGCGGCACCCCTATCATGGCGCTGGCACTGGTCGGCATGCCGATCAATCAGTTGCCGCTGGAAACCATAGGCCAGATCATCAAGGGCGGCGAATCCATTTGTGCCGAAGCAGGCATCCCCATTGCTGGCGGCCACACCATCGATTCGGTCGAACCTATTTATGGATTGGTCGTGCTTGGGCTGATCCATCCATCCAAAGTCAAACGCAATGCCGGCGCAAAGGCAGGCGACAAACTGATACTCGGCAAGCCTCTGGGCGTAGGCATACTGTCCGCCGCCCTGAAGAAAAACGCATTGGATGACGACGGCTATGCCGCGATGATCGCCAATACCACCAAACTCAACAAACCCGGCATGGCTTTATCCAGGCTGGACGGCGTACATGCGTTGACGGATGTGACCGGCTTTGGCTTGCTCGGTCATTTGCTGGAACTGGCACGCGGCGGCAAGCTGGGTGCAACATTGCACATGCCAGCCATACCGCTATTACCCGGCGTGCTGCAATTGGCCGAGCAAGGCTGCATTACCGGCGCCTCCGGTCGCAACTGGGATGCCTATGGTCATGATGTCACGCTGGCAACGGATATCAGTCCGGTGCAACGTGCTTTGCTCAGCGATCCGCAAACCTCGGGCGGCCTGCTGGTGGCCTGCGATCCGGCAGCGGTCAATGAAGTGCTGGCCATATTCCGGCAGGAAGGTTTTGCATATGCGGCGGTCATCGGCGAAATGGTGACGGGTCCGGCCAGGGTGCAGGTTGACGCCTGAAAATCCCGCCTTGCGAACCGGCAAAACAGCGCCAAAGCCATGTCCGGCGCGGCATACCGCCATTATCAAATCTGCAACACGGGGAAGGCCTGACCGAGATCGGGCTTGACAGCCCGCCCCTGCTTCACCTAAAGTTAGCGCTATGTTTTCTGCACACCACATTCCTTCCGCATCCAAGCACATCGCTGGCATCTCGCTATCGACGCTGCTATCGCTACTACTAGCCTAGTAGCGTGCCCCTGTGTTGCCCGCAACACACCTGTAATACCCCGTAGTAGTAAACATCGCAGTACAAACGAGTTATCCGTAACCATCATGCCTATCAAGCCGATATCAGCAGTGCGCATCAATGGCGATTTGTTCGCCGGGATGAGCTTCGCTCGTTCATTGGCTTTGCTATTGCTACCGATCGGTTACCTGACCTAGCGCACGTGGCAGTCAGGTAGCCCTTCGCCACTCCTGACGCTTTCCCCGATTGAACGAATTTAAGGACTTATCATGATGTTGACTAACCCGGCTGCGAAATACCGCGCCTTCCCGCCCGTGCAACTCAAGGACCGTACCTGGCCCAACCGCGTCATCAGCACACCACCGATCTGGATGAGTACTGATTTGCGCGATGGCAACCAGGCTTTGATCGAACCGATGAACCATGAAAAGAAGCTGCGCTTCTTCGACATGCTCCTGAAAATCGGCCTGAAAGAAATTGAAGTCGCCTTCCCTTCCGCTTCGCAAACCGATTTCGACTTCGTGCGCAAGCTGATCGACGAAAAACGTATCCCGGACGACGTCACCATCGAAGTCCTGACCCAGGCGCGCGAAGACCTGATCCGCCGCACCGTGGATTCGGTGGTCGGCTCACGTCGTGCCATCGTGCATATGTATAACGCAACGGCACCCGCCTTCCGCCGCATCGTTTTCAATATGTCGAAAGAAGAAGTCAAGGCACTTGCCGTCGCCGGTACCAAACTGATCCGCGAATTGACCGACCAGCATCCGGAGACGGAATGGGTATTCCAGTACTCGCCGGAAACCTTCAGCATGACCGAACTCGATTTCGCCAAGGAAGTCTGCGACGCGGTATCCGAAGCATGGCAACCAACGCCTGAACGCAAGATGATCATCAACTTGCCGGGCACGGTCGAAGCCAGCACGCCTAACGTCTACGCCGACCAGGTTGAATGGATGCATCGCAACCTGGCACGTCGCGACTCCATCATCCTCAGCGTACACCCGCACAATGACCGTGGCTGCGCAGTCGCAGCTGCCGAGTTGGCAGTGATGGCTGGTGCGGATCGTATCGAAGGCTGCTTGTTCGGCAACGGCGAACGTACCGGTAACGTCGACCTCGTCACGCTTGCACTCAACCTCTATTCGCAAGGCATCAATCCTGGCCTCGACTTCTCCGATATCGACGAAATCCGTCAATGCGTCGAAGAATGCAACCAAATCCCGGTACATCCGCGTCACCCTTACGTCGGCGACCTGGTCTATACCGCATTCTCTGGCTCGCACCAGGATGCAATCAAAAAAGGGTTCGCCAAGCAAAAACCGGATGAAATCTGGGAAGTGCCTTACATGCCGGTTGATCCGGCCGACCTCGGCCGCAGCTACGATGCCGTGATTCGCGTCAACAGCCAGTCGGGTAAAGGCGGCATGACTTACCTGCTCGAACAAGAATATGGCCTGGTCTTGCCGCGTCGGCTGCAAATCGAATTCAGCCGTGCCGTGCAACGCATTACGGATGAAACCGGCGGCGAAGTCGCAGCCAACGACATCCACACCATCTTCCACAGCGAATACCTGAACGCGGTCACGCCTTACCACTACCGCAATCACCATATCGATGATTCGAAAGATGGCGAAGTGCAAATCAAGGTTGAACTGGAAAAAGATGGCAAGCCGGTTTCCATGCAAGGTACGGGCAACGGCCCTATCGATGCTTTCATCAATGCACTGGGACTGAACATCAAGTTGATGGATTTCCATGAGCACGCAATTGGTGCCGGTGCCAGCGCCAATGCCGCCAGCTATGTAGAACTGCGCGTCAACAATGGCGTCACCCGTTTTGGTGTCGGCATCGACGGCAACATCGTCACGGCATCATTCCGTGCCGTGCTGAGCGCCGTCAACCGTGACATCGCGCTGGCCAGCTAAGCCGCTAGTCGATCAATAAAAAGCCGCTGCCCGTCAGCGGCTTTTTTACGCCTGTAAATTGACACCTTGCTCGAAATCCGGCAAGGTCTTCCCACCACCTGTTTTCACCATCAGTCGCATGCGCCGGATACTTCTCTTACCTGTAGTCATACTGATCGCTGCCTGCAGCACCTTGCTCAGCACGCAGCTGGACAGCATGTACGGACCAGCTGATCCGACACGCTTTGATGTGCCCAGGACGCCGGCTACCGACTCGTCCTACCTGCAAACAATACAACCGATACTCAACCAGCGCTGCGTCGTATGCCACGCCTGCTATGACGCCCCCTGCCAGCTCAAAACCACCAGTTGGGACGGCCTTGCGCGCGGCGCCAACAAAACCGCCGTGTACGACGCAACCCGCTTGCTGGCCGCCGATCCCTCGCGTCTCTACGTCGATGCGCAAAAACCTTCGGAATGGCGGCAACGCGCCTTCTTCCCGGTCTTGAATGAACATATGTCCACACCGGAAGCGAATCGTGCGGTCGGCCTGATCCATCGCATGCTGATGCTCAAGCAAGAGCATCCATGGCTACCGGACGCGGCACAGAACACGAAACTGGATATCTCGGCAGAGCGCGCCAATATGTGCCCGACCGATTTTGAAATGGCCGCCTACGAACGCAAGGAACCACTGGCAGGCATGCCCTTCGGCCTGCCCGGCCTGTCGCCGGATGAACAACGCAAGATGACGACATGGCTGGAACAAGGTGCGCCTTACGAAGGGCCGGCAGCCTTGCCGGCGGCGGTGACAACCAAGGTCCAATTATGGGAAAAATTCCTCAATGGCGACACCTTAAAGGAACAACTGTTCGCACGGTATGCCTATGAGCATCTGTTCCTGGCCCACCTGTACTTCGGCGACGGCATCAGCAATGACAAGCAACGCAACTACTTCAAGCTGGTGCGTTCAACAACGCCGCCCGGACAGCCTATCAGCATCATCCCGACTGCACGTCCGGTAGATGATCCTAAAACCAGCCGCGTCTATTACCGCCTGTCAGAAGAACGCGAAGCCATCGTCGCGAAAACGCATATGCCCTACCGCCTTGATGCGAAGCGCATGGCACGCTGGCGTCAGCTTTTCTTCAGCACGTCTTATCAAGTGGATCGACTGCCCGGCTACAGCGAAGAGACCGCAGCCAACCCATTCGCTACCTTCGCCCAGCTGCCGGTAGGCGCACGTTATCGTTTCATGCTGGACGAAGCCGAATTCACCATCATGGGTTTCATCAAAGGCCCTGTATGTCGTGGTCAGGTAGCGCTCAATGTCATCCAGGATCAATTCTGGGTGACCTTCCTCGCACCGTCCGACAGCTACGACAAGGATGTAGAT
>JBEBUE010000013.1:0-15438 GCA_040393485.1 Herminiimonas sp. | reverse complement strand
CTCATATCCGGATAAAGCGGTGTGCCGCAATCGTCGCAGAATTCCATCGGGAAGCATTCGAGATGGCGTTTCACATTCACGATGCCGCATTCCTCAAGCAGTGCGAGGATTTCTTCTATCGGTGATTTGCGCTCGACGTCGGCTGAAATGACGGGATCGCTGGGTACTTCGATGCTGCGGTATTGCAACTCTGCATCGTCTTCTTCTCCGTACAACGGCCACACCGTGCCGTACACCACTTCCGTATCGTTGATGCGGGTAAAGCTGATACGATATTCATCAACGCGCCCATCAGTCGATTCTTCACCGAAACTGCCTATGATGGCTTGTAACTCAGACGCTTCGACATTCAGTGTATGCGTCAGGTAATGCACGGCAGCGCGTATCGAGGCGGGACGGATTTGCTTGTCACCTTCGCGACAAGCGACAAAGTAGGCTTCGGGTAATAGTAATTCGACTCCGCAGCCCGGCAGCAGGCGCGCGATATGCGGCAGTGCCTGCGCATTCCATTGCGTCAGTGCGTTATCGCGTTCATTCAGATTTGCCGATACTTGCCAGCGGAACAGCGGCTCACCGGCAACTGCCGTGACTACCGTCAGCAGATAACGCGTATCAGCCAGGAAAGGGGCAGTCTCCGGCGCCTGAGCTGGCGGTTTGAGCGTGACACCTTTCAGGGCTGACTGTGCCATGCGATGCGTGAACGCAAAGATTTCCGCATGCGTGCGTGGCAACTGATCGATTGAGAATAGGGCCGATGCCATCACCATCTTTGTATCAGGTGCCAGCATATGCGCCTGGAAGTGTGTCGACAGGGTGGCTGTCGTTTCGGCGGGTATCGCTCCTGACGCAATCGAGAAGCGTGTCCACGCGAGGATGGGCATGGCGACCAGCAAGGCATCGTAGAGTACACCTTCATGTTCGATCTGGCAGGATTCGCTGGCTGCTTCCACGCACTCCATCAAACCATCGTAAGCATCCGATTCCTGCTTGAATAAATGATCCAGCGCGGCATCAATGGTGTCCTGATGGTCATTCTTTAGTAGTTTGCGCAGCACGAGATCCAACTGGCGTTCCCAGTTGCGTTCTTCCAAACGGCTGGCCGCCTGTATAAGCGCCTGGGCGAGCGTCGCCAGGCGCTGGCTGTCGGCGGATAGTTTGTGACTGATGTTTTTACTCGGACGACGCATGTAAGGACAATCTGAAGAAGGGCGATGAGTGCATTGTAGTTGATTACGCCGACACCGCACGGTTGTCGTGGGAAAGTATGCAGAATCTGATGCACTGCCGGTAGCCGGATTGCTCCCATGTGAATTGCGGCATAAAAAAAGCCGCATGCTTGCATGCGGCTTTTTTGTATAACGACGATGTTTCCATCCATCACTGGGCAGAAACGACAAGCATCAGGCTGCCAGCAATTGACGCAAGACGAATGGCAGGATGCCACCGTGTTTGTAGTAATCGACTTCGATAGGGGTATCGATGCGCAACAGTACTTTCACTTCACGGCTTTCGCCATTCGCACGATGAATGACCAGGGTTACTTCCTGTTGCGGACGCAGGTTACCTTCCAGACCCTTCAGGTCAAAGGTTTCGTCGCCAGTGATGCCGAGCGTAGTAACGCTGTCGTCACCGAGGAATTGCAGTGGCAAGACGCCCATGCCGACCAGGTTGGAACGGTGGATGCGTTCGTAGGAACGTGCGATCACTGCCTTGACGCCCAGCAATTGGGTACCCTTGGCAGCCCAGTCACGCGACGAACCGGTACCGTATTCTTCACCAGCGAAGACCATGGTTGGCGTGCCTTCTGCGACGTAGCGCATCGCTGCATCGTAGATCGACATTTGTTCGCCGCTAGGCTGGAACAAGGTCACGCCGCCCTCGACGCGCGAGCCGTCCGGTTTGGCCGGGATCATCAGGTTCTTGATACGTACGTTGGCAAAAGTGCCGCGCATCATGATCTCGTGATTACCGCGACGTGAGCCATACGAGTTGAAATCGGCTTTCATTACGCCTTTTTCGCTCAGATATTTACCCGCCGGGCTGCTGTCCTTGATCGCGCCTGCAGGCGAGATGTGGTCAGTCGTGATCGAATCGCCGAAGACACCGAGTGCGCGTGCTGCCGTGATGCCGGTTGCTGCCGCCTTCGGTTCCATCGCGAAGTCGTTGAAGAACGGTGGTTCCGCGATATAGGTCGAAGTTGGCCAATCGTAGACCTGGCCTTCAGCCACGCCCTTGATTTGCTCCCACAGCTTGCCTGGTGCGGTTTTGACTTGTGCGTAGTTGTCCTTGAAGGTCTTCGCATTCATCGCAAATTTCATCAGTTTGGCAACTTCCTGGCTGCTTGGCCAGATATCGCCCAGATAGACGTCACGAGTCTTGCCGTCTGCACCTTTGCCGCGACCGACCGGTTCGGTCATCAGGTCGCGTGTCATGTTGCCGGCAATCGCGTAGGCGACGACCAGTGGTGGCGACGCGAGGAAGTTGGAACGGATGTTCGGGTGAATACGCGCTTCAAAGTTACGGTTACCGGACAAGACGGCCGAGGCGACGATATCGTGCTGCACAATCGCTTCGTTCATCGCAGGTGTCAAGTCACCAGCATTACCGATACAGGTAGTGCAGCCGTATGCAGTGACGCCGAAGCCCAACTTTTCCAGATACGGCAGCAAGCCTGCCGCTTCCAGATATTCGGTAACGACGCGCGAGCCTGGCGCCAGTGAAGTCTTGATATGTGGCGATACTTTCAGGCCAGCTTCAACCGCTTTCTTCGCCAGCAAGCCTGCGGTCAGCAAGACGCTAGGGTTGGAAGTGTTGGTGCAGGAAGTAATCGCAGCAATCAGGACATCGCCGTTTTTGACTTTGACGCCGTCGCTGTTGGTGTAGGTTGCATCCAGGTCTTCGATCTTTTTGTTGAAGCCGTTTTCCGAAACTGGTTTAGCAAACAATTCTGCGAAGTTGTGTTTGACGTTGCCGATTTCGATACGGTCTTGCGGACGCTTGGGACCTGCCAGCGAAGGTGCGACTGAACCGAGATCCAGCGCGACGACGTGGGTGTAGTCAATTTCGCCGGACTTAGGAATGCCGTACAGGCCTTGTGCTTTGAAGTAGTTCTCAAACGCGTCGATTTCTGCCTTGGTACGACCGGTACCTTTGAAGTAATCGATGGTTGCATCGTCGACCGGGAAGAAGCCCATGGTCGCGCCGTATTCCGGTGCCATGTTGGCGATGGTTGCACGATCGGTCAGCGACAGCGAGGCTGTGCCTTCGCCGAAGAATTCGACGAACTTGCCGACGACTTTTTCCTTGCGCAGCATTTCAGTGATGGTCAGTACCAGATCGGTCGCGGTGACGCCTTCACGCAGTTGGCCGGTCAGGTTCACACCGACCACGTCTGGTGTCAGGAAGTAGACTGGCTGACCCAGCATGCCGGCTTCCGCTTCAATACCGCCTACGCCCCAGCCGACTACGCCGATGCCGTTGATCATGGTGGTGTGCGAATCAGTACCGACCAGGGTATCAGGGTAGTAGACGCTATCTTTTTGATGAACGCCACGTGCCAGGTATTCCAGGTTGACTTGATGCACGATACCGAAGCCCGGTGGCACGACGCCAAAGGTGTCGAATGCCTGCATGCCCCATTTCATGAACTGATAGCGCTCGTTATTGCGCTGGAATTCCAGTTTCATGTTGAGGTCGAGTGCATTTTTTTGACGGAAGTGATCGATCTGGATCGAGTGATCGACGACCAAGTCCACTGGCACCAGTGGTTCGATGTTCTTTGGGTTTTTGCCCATTTTTTCAGCGACGCCACGCATAGCGGCCAGATCAGCCAACAAAGGAACGCCGGTGAAGTCTTGCAGTACGACGCGTGCAACGACGAAAGGAATTTCATCGGTACGGCTGGCGTTCGGCGACCAGTTGGCCAATTGGCGGATGTGTTCTTCAGTTACTTTTTTGCCGTCGCAATTGCGCAGCACCGATTCCAGCACGATACGGATGGAAACCGGCAAACGGGAAACGTTCACGCCGAGTTTTTTGCCCAGGGCAGGCAAGGAGTAGAACTCGCCTTTCTTGGACGCTGTGATATTGAATTCCTTGAGCGTATTCAATGTGTTACGCGACATGATTTCTCCTTAATACAAATAACCGAGGTATTAATTACTACCCGATGCCGTGAGATTTCGGCGGCGGCTTGCGGCATCGTTTTGCTTCCTTTACTTCCTGTTCCTTAGCCTTTGGCAGCGAGTGCCTTGGCTTGTTCAGGGTTGCGACATTCATTGGCCAACTGCTGGCCTTTACGGGAATCGAGCAACATGGCTTTCGACGGGATGTTGATCCAGACCAGGCCCGCTTTACGGTTTTCAAAACGATTGGCACCAGTGCTGGTGCCGATGCGGCCCAGGCGGTGCACTTTGTTTTGCCAGCGGATCGCCATGTACTTATCGTCACCGACATTGTTGTATGTCGTGATCTTGTTGCCCAGTTCACAGTTGTAATGCGTCACGATCGAACCTTCGATATTGGCTTCGCCCAGATCTTCCTGGTCATCATCACCAGCCGCTGCAGCAGCGGCCGGAGTTGCCGCAGCTGCTGCTTTGGCGGGTGCTTTCTTGGTGGCCTTGGTGACAGGCTTTTTAGCGGTGTCTTTGCCGCTGGTGGCAGATTGTGCAAACGCCGGGGCGATTGCAGAAGACATGCCGATCAGAAGGAATGCGCAGAGCAATTTTTTCATTCGATAATCTCCAAAAATTTTTAACTTACCCACATCGGGTTGGATGTGAGCAAACGGGTATTCATAAAATTGACTGTGCCACTGCAGGCAGCGTTAAGCCGCTGGCCTGGGCGCGTTGCAAGATGGTCCAGTAATAGCGATAACTGGCGCGATCATGCAACTTGCCATTATGTTGTATCGGGCCCCATTGGATAGCATGGGCTTGCGCCAGGATTTCTGCGGCTTCGTTGACTTCAGAAAGTCGTGGCGCGAAAGACTTCAGGATCGGTTTGATCTGGTTCGGATGTATGCTCCACATCCGGGTATAACCAAATTCCGCAGCAGCGCGGTGCGCATCACTGGCGACGACTGAGGTGTCATTGATTTCAGTCGTGACGTTATGCGAAGGCACTTTGCCGTGGGCGTGGCAGGCAGCTGCAATTTCCAGCTTGGCACGCACCAATAACGGATGTGTGAACTGTCCCGGGGAACGCATTGCATTACCCGGAATTGCGCCGTAATGGTCAGAAACAAAATCCATCACGCCGAATGACAGACATTCGACCTGGGGCAGGGCAGCGATGGCAAATGCGTCCGCCAATGCGCCATGTGTTTCTATTAGTACGTGTACCGGCAATTGTTCGCGGCCTTGCTGGTGTGCGTGACGATTGATGAGTGCAATTGCATTCTCCACATCGACGACGCTTTCGACTTTGGGAACAACCAGGTAAGCCAGTTTCTGTGCTGCATGTTGCAGGATAATTTCTATATCCTGCTCAAAAAATTCGCTGCTGACATCGTGCACACGGGCACCGATGCGGGCAAACAGGTTTTCTTCGCCGGCGACGAGTGTGCCGAGCAGGTGCGCATGTGCTTGTTCATTGCCATGCGCGGCACCATCTTCACAGTCAAACGTAATATCAAAAACCGGGCCGAGCTCTTGCTGTAGCGCCAGTGATTTACGCATCAATTTCTCGGAGCCGGCATAGTGATCGCATGCCGGTATGGAAACCGGTGGGCATTTGCCTTGAAAGAGGACTTCTGAAGGATGCATGGTTGGTGCGTAATTGTCGAACTTGGTCGGACTTGCTACGAAGGAGATGGGCAGGACAGCCTGCCCATCGATGCGTGCATTAGCCTAAGAGATGCTTCACACCTTCACGCTCTTCGAGCAGTTCTTTCAGGGTCAGGTTGATGCGCTCTTGCGAGAATGCATCGATTTCCAGGCCTTGCACGATTTTGTATTCGCCGTTTTCAACGGTGACAGGGAAACCGAAAATGGTGTCTTTCGGAATGCCATACGAACCATCCGAAGGAATGCCCATGGTGACCCATTTGCCGTTGGTGCCGAGTACCCAGTCACGTACGTGGTCGATCGCTGCGTTGGCTGCCGAAGCTGCCGACGATACGCCGCGTGCATCAATGATGGCTGCGCCGCGTTTGCCGACTGTAGGCAGGAATACGTCTTTGTTCCAGACTTCGTCGTTGATCGCTTCTTTCACCGATTTGCCATCAGCTGTTGCGAAACGGTAGTCAGGGTACATGGTAGGGGAGTGATTGCCCCAGACCGTCAGTTTTTCGATCGAGGTAACTGGCTTGCTGATCTTCGCTGCGATTTGCGACAGGGCACGGTTGTGATCCAGGCGCAGCATGGCGGTGAAGTTTTTAGCTGGCAGGTTAGGAGCCGATTTCATTGCGATGTAAGCATTGGTATTGGCTGGGTTGCCGACCACCAGTACCTTGACGTTACGCGATGCGACTGCATCCAGCGCTTTGCCTTGTACCGTGAAAATCTGTGCGTTGGCTTCCAGCAGGTCTTTACGTTCCATGCCTGGGCCACGTGGGCGTGCGCCAACCAGCAAGGCAACATCAGCATCCTTGAATGCAGTCATCGGATCGCTGTGTGCGGTGACACCTGCCAACAGTGGAAATGCGCAATCGTCGATCTCCATGATCACGCCTTTCAGCGCTTTTTGTGCTTTTTCATCGGCGATTTCCAGCAATTGCAAAATGACAGGCTGGTCTTTGCCCAGCAAATCGCCGTTAGCGATGCGGAACAGAAGGGAATAGCCGATCTGGCCGGCGGCGCCGGTAACGGCGACACGCATTGGGGCTTTAGCCATGTTGAATCTCCAAGGTAGTGATGATGAATGGGGGCAGTATTTGGGAAAAAATTCCGCGTGGCGCAATGATACAGTTGAATACCCGATAAGTCAGCGGGGTCAAAACGCTTAAACTCAATATTGGCTTCAATTTTCTGTCAGCAACGAAAGAGCAAAGCTTGATCGCCCACGAGTTTAGGCTTGGCAAGTTTAGCTGTCAATATATATCTTATGTCTTATATAAGACATGTTATTTTCAAGTTTTGCTGGACGGGAGGCGGGCTTTGTGGTGAAATCCGTCCTATGAGTTCAGCGCCAACTACCTTGCCTAACAATAATGCAGCCGCTTCTGCCGGCGGTGCGACACCTTCGCCCACTTTCAGCCCGCTGTATCAGCAAATCAAGGCCCTTATTACCCGTAGCCTGCAATCCGGTGAATGGCGTCCCGGCGAATTGATACCCAGTGAAGTTGAGCTGGCAAACCGTTTCAAGGTTAGCCAGGGTACCGTGCGCAAGGCGATCGATGAACTTTCCGCCGAAAACTTGGTGGTTCGACGTCAGGGGAAGGGCACTTTTGTTGCAACGCACCACGAGGCGCGCGCGCAATTCCGCTTTCTGCGCTTAAAGCCTGATGTGGGCGAGCCACTTTATCCCGATAACACGATTATTGATGCCAAGCGCCTGCGTGCGCCGGCGGATATCGCCCGCCAGCTGGACATTAAAACTGGCGACTCCGTGGTTTTTCTCAAGCGCATGCAATCTTTTGATGGTGCACCGACTATCCTAGAAGAGTTGTGGTTGCCGGGTACGATCTTTAAAGGCCTATCGGTGGAGCGTGTGCTGCAGTACAAGGGCCCGATGTACGCGCTGCTGGAGACCGAGTTTGGTACGCAAATGATACGGGCGATCGAGAATATCAAGGCGGTAGTGGCAGATCAGGTAACGGCGGATTTGCTGCAGTTGCCGCTGAATACACCGCTGCTCAGCGTGACCCGTGTTTCGTTTACATATGGTGATAAACCGGTCGAGGTAAGGCGTTCTTACTACGTGACAAATAATCATCATTATCGTAACGAGTTGAACTAGAGTTGCAGCAAATTCAATAAGCCAGCAAGCCCGTATTATTAAATAAGCAAGCCAGTTGATGAAAAAAGCGATGAAAAATAATTTGTATTGCTGTGGCGCACCAATATCGGTGAAAATTAGTGGTTTATCTCGTTTTGGAAAGTCCTGCCATGTCTGATTCACTCAAAACCGGCAAGAGAGAGTTCCGTAATATCAATATTACAGACCTGCTCCGATATCGCTTTCCACTCGCCGCGATCCAGTCAATTTTGCACCGCGCCAGTGGTGCCATCATCTTCTTGCTATTGCCATTCATCCTCTTCCTGCTGGACAAGAGCCTGTTGTCCGAAATCTCTTTTGAGCATTTCAAGGGCATCGCGTCGCACTGGTTTGTCAAACTGATTCTCCTCGCGCTGGTGTGGGCTTATCTGCACCATTTCTGCGCGGGTATCCGCCATTTGCTGATGGATGTACACGTCGGCGTGGATAAAGTCACCGGCAAGAAATCAGCCTTGATCGTATTTGCAGTGAGCCTGCCTTTGACCGCATTGGTCGCCCTCAAACTGTTTGGAGCATTCTGATGCCTATCGACAATATCGGACGTCATCGCCTGGTCGTCGGCGCGCACTACGGCGTAAGGGACTGGCTGGCACAGCGCATCACGGCCATCGTGATGGTGCTGTACACACTGGTGCTGCTGGTCACCTTTCTGACCGCATCGGATTTTAGTTATGAAGGCTGGGCGGGCTTGTTCGCGCAGCAGTGGGTCAAGATGTTTACGTTTGTCACCTTCCTGGCTTTGTTTTATCACGCCTGGGTAGGTATGCGGAACATCTGGATGGATTACATCAAACCGGTTTCTATACGCCTCGCATTGCAGGTTGCCACGATTTTGTGGCTCGTCGCTTGCGCCGGATGGACGGCGCAAATTCTCTGGAGAGCGTAACGTGGCAGCAATCAAAACCAGCATTCCGTCACGTCATTTTGACGCTATCATCGTCGGTGCCGGCGGTTCAGGCATGCGAGCATCGTTGCAACTTGCAGAAGCAGGCTTGAACGTTGCGGTCTTATCCAAGGTATTCCCGACGCGTTCGCATACGGTCGCTGCCCAAGGCGGCATCGGTGCTTCGCTCGGCAATATGGCGGAAGACAATTGGTACTGGCACATGTACGATACCGTCAAGGGCTCGGATTACCTGGGTGACCAGGATGCGATTGAGTTCATGTGCCGTGAAGCGCCGAAGGTCGTCTACGAGCTGGAACATTTCGGCATGCCTTTTGACCGTAACTCCGACGGCACCATTTATCAGCGTCCGTTCGGTGGTCATACCGCAAATTTTGGTGAAAAACCGGTGCAACGTGCGTGCGCTGCGGCGGATCGTACCGGTCATGCCTTGCTGCATACGCTATACCAGCGCAATGTGCGCGCCCGTACCCATTTCTTTGTTGAGTGGATGGCGATCGACCTAATGCGTGATGCTGATGGTGATGTGATCGGTGTCGTCGCGCTGGAAATGGAAACCGGCGACGTCATGATGCTGGAAGCCAAAACCACATTGTTTGCGACCGGCGGTGCAGGGCGCATCTGGGCAGCTTCGACCAACGCCTTCATCAACACTGGTGATGGCATGGGCATGGCAGCACGTGCTGGCTTACCACTGGAAGACATGGAGTTCTGGCAGTTCCACCCGACCGGCGTGGCTGGTGCAGGTGTTCTGATTACTGAAGGTGTGCGGGGTGAGGGCGGCATTCTGGTGAATAGCCAGGGCGAACGCTTCATGGAGCGTTATGCGCCGACTCTGAAAGACCTGGCGCCACGTGACTTCGTATCGCGTTCGATGGATCAGGAAATCAAGGAAGGCCGTGGCTGTGGTCCCCTGAAGGATCACGTAATGCTGGACTTGCGTCACATCGGTGCCGAAACCATCCAGAAACGCCTGCCATCCATCCTGGAAATCGCGCACAAGTTTGCGAACGTTGACGCCACGCGTGAACCCATTCCTGTCGTACCTACCATCCATTATCAGATGGGTGGTATTCCAACCAATATCCATGGCCAGGTGGTGGTGCCGAAAGACGGCAACCCTAACCACGTGGTCAATGGCCTGTATGCGATCGGTGAGTGCGCTTGCGTCTCGGTGCACGGCGCGAACCGTCTGGGTACCAACTCCTTGCTCGACCTAGTGGTATTTGGCCGTGCTGCTGGTAACCATATCGTCAATAGCAATTTGAAAAGCCGTTCGCACAAGCCGTTGCCGGCTGATGCAGCTGACCAGGCATTGTCGCGGTTGTCCCGCCTGGAGAACAACACTGGCGGCGAGCGTGTACAAGACGTGGCGAACGATATCCGTTCGACTATGCAGCAGTATTGTGGCGTATTCCGTACCGACGAACTGCTGCAAACCGGCTACAAGAAGATCATGGAACTGGATGAGCGTCGCAAACACGTTTCGTTCAAGGACAAGTCACGTGTTTTCAATACCGCGCGTATCGAAGCACTGGAGCTGGATAACCTGATTGAAACTGCCAAGGCGACCATTACCTCGGCAGCCGCACGCAAGGAATCACGTGGTGCGCATGCACATCGTGATTATGAGAAGCGTGACGATGAAAACTGGATGAAGCACACGCTGTTTTATTCCGAAGGCAATCGACTTGACTACAAGCCGGTGGTGACCAAACCGTTGACGGTTGACACCTTCAAGCCTAAACCACGTACTTTCTAAAAGGTCAGAACATGGCACGGACTCTCAGATTACAGATTTACCGCTATGATCCTGACAAGGATGCAAAACCGTATATGCAGGACGTGACGGTTGAGTTGCATGATCATGACAAGATGCTGCTGGATGCCTTGCAGCGCATCAAGGCGACCGTCGATGATTCGCTGGCCTTGCGCCGCTCGTGCCGCGAAGGTGTGTGCGGCTCGGACGCGATGAATATCAACGGCAAGAACGGACTGGCTTGCACTACCAATCTGAACGAGCTGACCGAACCTATCGTATTGCGTCCTTTGCCAGGTTTGCCGGTGATCCGCGACCTGATCGTGGACATGACGCAATTCTTCAAACAATACGATTCGATCAAACCGTTCCTGATTAACGATACAATCCCGCCTGAGAAGGAACGTTTGCAGACTCCTGCCGAACGGGAAGAGCTCGATGGCCTGTATGAGTGTATCCTGTGTGCCTGCTGCTCGACTTCGTGCCCGTCATTCTGGTGGAATCCTGATAAATTCGTCGGTCCTGCGGGTTTGTTACAGGCCTACCGCTTCATAGCAGATAGCCGCGATGAAGCCACCGGTGCACGTCTGGATAATCTGGAAGATCCATACAGATTGTTCAGATGTCATACAATTATGAATTGCGTGGATGTTTGTCCCAAGGGTTTGAACCCGACCCGCGCAATCGGCAAAATCAAGGAACTGATGGTGCGCAGGGCTGTATAGTGCGCAATTCGACCAAACGTGGCGCGCTTTGTCGCTGTTGCTTTGTAGCTTTGTTTCTTACGCCAGCAGATGACGTGGAAGTAGTGTTGAACAGGTTAAATGTGTATCCATGTCGATAACTCATCAAGCTGATCCGGTAAAGCGAGCTCGCCTGCGGTGGCGTGGTCGACGCGGTCTGCTGGAAAATGATTTGTTGCTGACGCGTTTCCTCGATCAACACGAAAAAACGCTGACGGATGAAGAAGTCGAGGCTTTTTCGATATTGCTGGAATTGCCCGACAATGAATTACTGAATTTATTGTTGGCACGTAGTGAACCGGAAGGTGAGGCCGATGTGCCCCAGGTCCATGCGTTGCTGATAAGATTGCGCGCGATTTAAAAGCTTTAAAGCTGCGTGCGATGTAAGACCGGTTTTTTAATTTTGCGATTTATTCTTAAATCGACTCACCTCGTTATTAGAAGGAAGAGCCATGCCCCACTCCCAATCTGACACCAAAGCCACACTGTCGTTTTCTGACGGTTCGCCATCAGTGGAGTTGCCGATTTACAAGGGATCTATAGGCCCTGACGTAATCGACATCCGTAAACTCTACGGTGCCAGCGGTAAATTCACTTACGATCCAGGCTTCATGTCTACCGCATCGTGTGATTCGACCATCACTTACATCGATGGCGACAAAGGTGAACTGCTGTATCGTGGTTACCCGATTGAGCAGTTGGCGGTGAAGTGCGACTTCCTTGAAACCTGCTATCTCTTGCTCAAGGGCGAACTGCCGAACGCTGAACAAAAGAAAACATTCGTCAACACCGTGACCAAGCACACGATGTTGCATGAACAGATGCAATTTTTCTTCCGTGGTTTCCGTCGCGATGCGCACCCGATGTCGGTTCTGGTGGGGACTGTCGGTGCACTGGCTTCGTTCTACCATGATTCGCTGGACATCACCGATGCACACCATCGTGAAGTATCGGCTATCCGCCTGATCGCCAAGATGCCGACGCTGGTCGCAATGTCGTACAAATACTCGGTAGGCCAGCCTTTCGTCTATCCACGTAACGACCTGTCGTACAGCGCGAACTTCATGCACATGATGTTCTCGACACCTAGCGAAGAGTACAAAATCAGCGACGTGCTGGTACGTGCGCTAGATCGCATCCTGATTCTGCACGCAGACCACGAACAAAATGCGTCGACCTCGACCGTACGCCTGTCGGGCTCCAGCGGTGCCAATCCGTTCGCCTGTATCGCTGCCGGTATTGCTTGCCTGTGGGGTCCTGCTCATGGCGGTGCGAATGAAGCGGCATTGAACATGCTGAAAGAAATTGGTTCGGTCGATAAGATTCCTGAATTCATCGCCAAGGTGAAAGACAAGAATTCCGGCGTCAAATTGATGGGCTTTGGTCACCGTGTTTACAAAAACTTCGACCCACGAGCCAAACTGATGCGTGAAACCTGCCACGAAGTGCTGGAAGAGCTGGGCCTGCATGACGACCCATTGTTCAAACTGGCGATGGCGCTGGAAAAAGTAGCTCTGGAAGACGAATACTTCGTATCGCGCAAACTGTATCCGAACGTCGATTTCTATTCAGGCATCGTGCAATCCGCTCTGGGTATTCCGGTCTCGTTGTTCACCGGTATCTTCGCGATGGCACGTACTGTCGGCTGGGTTGCCCAGTGGAACGAAATGATCTCGGATCCGGAGCAAAAAATCGGTCGTCCGCGGCAGTTGTTCATCGGTGAAAAACAACGCGACGTGCCAGATATGGCAAAGCGTCCATAATTACCGGTAAAGGCAAAAAGTGAGTCAAGAGATTCACTTTTTGCCAAAATGTTTTATGTTATTCTGATGTCACAAAATTGAGTTAAGTTACAGCTATAGATTAAAGAGTCCTTCCCCACAACTTGATGTGCAATCCGCTAACCGGTCAGGCCGTGTCGCGGAAGGTTAAATTAACCCGCTAATCTCGCGAAACGCGAAGAAAGGTGAGCAAGATGATGCAACAGTACCAATCCAATTCTTATCTATTTGGAGGGAATGCACCGTACGTTGAAGAACTGTACGAGGCATATCTCGACAATCCTGGCTCTGTCCCAGACAACTGGCGCGCGTATTTCGACGCCATGCAGCATGTGCCTGCGGTCGACGGATCTGCCAAGCCTGACGTTGCGCATGCATCTGTCATCGCTTCCTTTGCCGAACGTGCCAAGCATGGTCCTATCCGCACTGTTACGGCTTCCGAAGATGTTGAAATGGGACGCAAACGCGTCGCCGTTACACAACTGATCGCCGCTTATCGTGTGCTCGGCAATAACTGGGCCAATCTTGATCCGTTGCAACGTCAGGAGCGTCCGCCTATTCCGCAATTGGAGCCTAGCTTCTATGGCTTTACCGATGCGGATATGGATATCGTTTTCAATATCAGCAATACCCATTTCGGCAGCGAAACTTCGTCGCTGCGCGATTTGCTCAACGCCTTGCGTGACACCTATTGCCGTTCCATCGGCCCTGAGTTCATGTACATCAGCGACCCGGCGCAAAAGCTGTGGTTGCAGGAGCGCTTTGAATCAGTACGTTCGACTCCGACTTTTTCCAGCGAAAAGAAAAAACATATCCTTGAGCGCCTGACGGCTGCTGAAGGCCTCGAGCGTTATCTGCATACCAAATACGTCGGCCAGAAACGCTTCTCGCTGGAAGGTAGCGAAAGCTTTATCGCGGCATTGGATGAAGTCATCCAGCGCGGCGGTGAAAAGGGCGTACAGGAAATCGTGATCGGCATGGCGCATCGCGGCCGTCTGAACGTACTGGTTAACACCTTGGGCAAAATGCCGCAGGAATTGTTCGCTGAGTTCGAGGGTCGTCATGGTGACGACTTGCCTTCAGGCGACGTTAAGTACCACCAAGGCTTCTCATCCGACATCAGCACGCCAGGCGGTCCAGTCCATTTGTCGCTGGCGTTTAACCCGTCGCATCTGGAAATCGTTAATCCGGTAGTTGAAGGTTCGGTGCGTGCACGTATCGAACGTCGCGGCCAAAATGATCCGTCGCAACAGGTGCTGCCTATCCTGATCCACGGCGACGCCGCGTTCGCCGGGCAAGGCGTCATCATGGAAACCCTGAACCTGGCGCAGACACGTGGTTACGGCACCGGTGGTACCGTGCATATCATCATCAACAACCAGATCGGTTTCACCACTTCGGATCCACGCGACTCGCGTTCCACGTTGTATTGCACAGATGTGTCGAAGATGATTGAAGCACCGGTCATCCACGTCAACGGCGACGATCCTGAAGCGGTTGTCTTTGCTGCGCAGCTGGCGCTCGACTACCGCCTCGAATTCCGCAAGGATATCGTGGTGGATATCGTCTGCTATCGCAAACTGGGTCATAACGAACAAGATACCCCGGCATTGACCCAACCTTTGATGTACAAAAAGATTGCGGCCCATCCAGGTACACGCAAACTGTACGCCGACAAATTGCTGACCCAAGGGACTATTGCTGCCGACGACGGCGATGCGATGGTCAAGGAATATCGTGACGCGATGGATGCTGGTAAGCACACCGTCGATCCTGTTATTTCCAACTTCAAGAGCAAGTACGCGGTTGACTGGATGCCTTTCCTCAACCGTAAATGGACCGATGCTGCCGATACAGCAGTACCAATTACAGAGCTGAAGCGCCTGGCGGAACGTATCACGACCTTGCCGGAAAACTTCAAAGTTCATCCACTGGTAGAGAAAGTACTGAACGACCGTGCAGCGATGGGGCGTGGCGAAATGAACCTCGACTGGGGCATGGGCGAGCATCTGGCTTACGCATCGTTGGTCAGCTCTGGTTATGCAGTGCGTCTGACCGGTCAGGATTCCGGCCGCGGTACCTTTGTGCATCGCCACGCGGTCCTGCATGATCAAAACCGTGAACGTTGGGATGCAGGTACCTATGTGCCGCTGCAAAATGTCTCCGACCAGCAAGCATGGTTCCGTGTCATCGATTCCGTTTTGTCGGAAGAAGCGGTGCTGGCTTATGAATACGGCTACTCGACCGCAGAACCCAATACGCTGGTGATCTGGGAAGCGCAGTTCGGCGACTTCGCCAATGGTGCGCAAGTCG
>JBEBUE010000012.1:0-15617 GCA_040393485.1 Herminiimonas sp. | reverse complement strand
ACCAGTTGATCGAAACCAAGGCCACGCAGGCTTTCGTGCAAGGCACGCGTCATGTGACCGACGCGCGATAGCACTTCGTCGTGCGGTATGCCCGCTTCGCTTACAGCATCCACCATCTGTGCAGATGAGTTGCTAGTCAACTCAGGCTCCTGCAGCAGCCAGTTTTTCGAAAATTTTTGCGAGCTTTTCATCCAGCGTTGCGGCAGTGAACGGCTTAACGACATAACCGTTTGCACCTGCTTGCGCAGCTGCGATGATGTTTTCTTTCTTGGCTTCTGCGGTCACCATTAACACTGGCAACTTCGACAGCGCCGGATCAGCACGGATGTGTTGCAGCATGGTCAAACCATCCATATTGGGCATATTCCAGTCGGACACGACGAAATCGAATTGCTCGCTACGCAACTTGGCCAGTGCCATCGCACCATCTTCAGCCTCATCGACATTCGTGTAGCCCAGTTCTTTCAAGAGATTACGAACGATACGACGCATCGTTGAAAAATCATCAACAACTAAAAATTTGGTGTTTGGGCCTGACATGAATTACTCCATTAAATCTCTATATGTTTATCGATCCTGCAAAGAATCGAACATGGTCTACAACATCCGCTTTTTCGAGCACTCACTATTATGCACTGAGGATACATAATTTTTGAGAGAAATCAGATAGCACTTGTCGTAAATCAACACTTAGACACGCAAGGCACGGCTGCTGTGTGCTGCCAGATAGCCCAAAACCATGCCTGGCAACGCTTGCAGAGGACCGACCTCATGCGTCGCGCCGACCGCAATAGCTTCGCGCGGCATGCCAAACACCACGCAAGAAGCCTCATCCTGCGCAAAGTTATAGGCGCCGACGTTTTTCATTTCCAGCATACCGACCGCACCATCTTTACCCATACCTGTAAGAATTACACCGACAGCATTCTTACCTGCATGCACTGCAGCGGAATGAAAAAGCACATCAACTGATGGACGATGACGATTAACCGGCGGCCCCTGATCGAGCTGTGTCATGTAGTTGGCACCACTGCGTACCAGCTGCAAATGTGAGTGGCCTGGTGCGAGATAAGCATGTCCCGGCAGTACACGTTCACCACCTTCCGATTCCTTCACACTTATCTTGCACAAGCTGTCCAGCCGTTGTGCGAACGATTTGGTAAAGCCTGGCGGCATGTGCTGCGTGATCAAAATGCCCGGGCAATCGGATGGCATTTGCATCAGGAAATCCTTGATCGCCTCGGTACCGCCGGTCGATGCGCCGATGATGATCAGCTTCTCGCTACTGGTCAGCGGATTGCGTATCAACGGTAGTACGCCCTCGCCTGCCACCTTGTTCGGATCATGCGGTGTGATCTGACGCGACTTAATGCGCGCCTTCGAAGCAGTACGGATTTTGTCTGCTATCAACTCGGTATATTCGAGCATGCCACTCTGGATAGACATCTTCGGCTTGGTAACAAAATCCACCGCACCCAGCTCCAGCGCACGCAAAGTAATATCCGAACCACGCTCCGTTAGCGAGGAGACCATCACAACAGGCATAGGACGCAAACGCATTAATTTTTCCAGGAAGTCGAGGCCATCCATGCGTGGCATCTCGACGTCCAGTGTCAACACATCCGGATTGGTTTGCTTGATTAGGTCACGGGCAACGATGGGGTCCGGCGCAACGCCGACGACTTCCATGTCTGGCTGGCTGTTGATGATTTCCTTCATGACGCTGCGTATCAGCGCTGAATCATCGACGATCAATACTTTAATTTTCATGAGGCTACCCTGGCAAAACGTTTTCGTTTTTATTTATTGATAGATATCTTGATTTGCGTCAGGAAAAGAGTTCTACATCCCCGCTGACAGCGCCGGATTGCAAGCGATTTGCATAATCCTGCTCGCGATTGGCCAATGTGTTGTTGTTTAGTTGCCGGAGTTTTTTGACCAGCACTTTGCCGTTACGCGGGAAGTAATACACCTTGCGCGGATGGACGTCGTTCAGGTCTTCCGCCACGATGCGTATGTTTTCCACTTTCAGGAAATTACGTACGAACTGGGCATTGCGTTCACCGACGTTAATCGAAGTAAACCCGCTCAGCACGTTACCGCCGCCGAACACTTTGGCTTCCAGGTTTTCCCGACGTGCGCCTGCTTTTAGCAAATCATTGATCAGGATCTCCATCGCATAGGTGCCATAGCGCGCCGATGCAGAAATCGGGCTATCCGCGTCGCCACCGCCATCCGGCAACATGAAGTGATTCATGCCGCCTACGCCGGTGACGCGATCACGTATGCAAGCCGATACGCATGACCCAAGCACGGTAACGATCAGCATGTCCTTGCCGGTGTAGTAATACTCACCTGGCAAGATCTTGGCTGCGTCGCGGTCGAAGGTCCGGTCGTAATAGACGTTCGTGGCGAAATGCTCTTTGGTCAGTTCATTCATAGATTTTTAGGCCCGACGTGTATGCGACAAACCCGCCTTTTTGTTCGGGTCCAACTCGTAAACCGTTTTTCCGCGCAACTTGAACGCATCGGTGACATAGAGGAAGTTTTCCGAATGACCGGCAAACAGCAAACCGTCCGGCTTCATCAGTGGCGCAAAGCGGTCCAGGATCTTGCCCTGCGTAGGTTTATCAAAGTAGATCATCACATTGCGACAAAAGATCGCATCAAACTGACCTGAAATGCCCCAGTTGCTTTCGAGCAGATTAACCTGCTTGAAGGTGATCATCTGACGCAGTTCCGGACGCACGCGCACCATGCCTTCGCGCGCGCCTTTACCGCGCAGGAAGAAACGCTTGGCGCGCTCGGGCGACATCTTGTCCAGCCGATCAATTGAATAGACGCCGTTAGCACCTGTGTTCAGCACATTGGTGTCGATATCGGTCGCGATAATGCGGACCGGCGGTGTCAGCGTATTAAACGCTTCGCACGCAGTCATCGCTATCGAATAAGGCTCCTCCCCGGTCGATGCGGCGGAACACCAGATTTCGATAGGCTCTTTAATTTTTTTGATATGGTCGGCAAGTATCGGGAAGTGGTGCGCTTCCCGAAAGAACGACGTCAAATTGGTGGTCAGTGCATTGGTAAATGCTTCCCACTCTTCGTCGCTCCCGCCCTGCTCCAGCTGATCCAGATAGCTGACGAAAGAACCTATACCGGTCGCACGCAAACGACGCGCGAGTCGGCTGTAAACCATCTCCTGCTTACTTTCGGCCAGTGCGATGCCAGCCTTCTTATGTATCAAGGCGCGGACACGTTCGAAATCACGTGCGGTGAATTCGAACTCCTTGCTACCTTCTGCCCTACCTTGAGTAGTTGTTTTCATACTGCAGATTCCCCTTTCGCCTGCTGCATATCGGGAACTCATTTCCTCGATATACGTATTGCCAAAACTTACACGCGACTGTTTGCGTAGCGTCCTTCTGCTCGCCCACTCGGCAATCCTTTAATACGCATGCCTTAAGCTGCGATTTTTTCTATCAAACCCATTTCGCTGCTGGACATCAGCTTATCGATATCCACCAGGATCAGCATACGCTCATCCAGTGTGCCCAGGCCGATCAGGTAATCGGTATTGAAAGCCGTACCCATTTCCGGTGCCGGTTTGATTTGCTCAGGTGACAAAGTGATCACGTCGGATACGCTGTCGACCACCATACCGACCACGCGACCGGCGATGTTCAGGATGATCACAACTGTAAACTGATCGTAGGTAGGCTCGCCCAGATTGAACTTGATACGCATGTCAACGATAGGCACGATGATGCCGCGCAGGTTGACCACGCCCTTGACGAATTCAGGTGCGTTGGCGATACGGGTCACGGCTTCGTAACCGCGGATCTCCTGAACTTTCAGGATATCGATGCCGTACTCTTCCTTACCCAGGGTGAACGCCAGGAATTCATTACCGTTTTCTGCACCGGTCGTATTGTTTTGTATATTGTGAATCATGCGATTCTCCTCTTCAGGAATAAATGGATTCGTCGTTTAACTGACGGCTTGAACGCAGTAAGGCTGCTACATCGATAATCAACGCTACTCCGCCGTCACCGAGAATTGTGGCTCCCGATATTCCAGCTACCTTACGATAATTCGATTCAAGATTTTTGACTACAACTTGTTGTTGACCGACCAAATCGTCGACAAACAAAGCTGCTTTTTTACCTTCCGATTCCAGGATCACTACGATGCCTTCCGACGGATCGACAAAACGCGGTTCTATACTGAAAATCTTATACAGCGGGATCAATGGCAAATAATCACCGCGCACCTTGATCACTTGTCCTTGCCCGCTAATTTCCTTGATATCAGCCAATTCCGGTTGTAACGATTCCACGACATAACCGAGAGGCAGGATATAAATTTCGTCACCGACTTTGATCGACATACCATCCAGGATAGCCAGCGTCAGCGGCAAGGAAATCAGGATCGTGGTGCCATAACCTTTGCTCGAACGAATATCTACCGAACCACCCATTGCAGTGATATTCCGCTTCACCACATCCATACCGACACCGCGGCCGGATACATCGGTGACCGCTTCAGCAGTCGAGAAACCGGGGGCAAAAATCAATTGCCAGACTTCCTCATCCGGCAAATCGTCAGACACAGGCAAACCTTGTTGCTTGGCTTTCGCCAGGATGCGCTCGCGGTTCAAACCGCCGCCATCATCACTGACCTCAATGATGATATTGCCGCCCTGATGTCCGGCCGATAAGGACAATTGTCCGGATGCAGATTTACCAGCTGCCAGGCGTGCCTCCGGCATTTCGATGCCGTGGTCTATGCTGTTGCGCACCAGATGGGTTAAGGGATCGACGATGCGTTCGATCAAACCTTTGTCCAGCTCAGTTGCAGCGCCATGTGTGACGAACTCGACTTTCTTGCCCAGCTTGGACGCCAGGTCACGCACCATGCGCGGGAAGCGCGAGAATACATAATCCATAGGCATCATGCGGATCGACATCACCGCTTCCTGCAGGTCACGCGTATTACGTGTCAATTGCGATACGCTATTGAGCAGGCGTTCGTGCTGCATAGGATCAAGCCCACCGGTGCGCTGTTCTATCATCGCTTGCGTGATGACCAATTCGCCGACCAGGTTAATCAGTTGATCAACTTTTTCTATACCGACGCGTATCGATGAGGATTCTGCGCTGACATTGGTCTTGTCAACATCACGCTTGGCTGCCGGTTTCTTGTCTGTCGCAGCGGCGTGAACTTCCTCTACCGCCAAAGCATGTGCTTTTTCTTCATCCTGCTCGGATGCGTCCTTGCTGTTCGCATCAGGCAACGGCAATGGAACAAACGGCGCAAAGAAACCATAGCCTTGTGCGTTCTCGGCGATAGTCGAATGCAGCGGTTCGAAGAAACCGTAACCCTGTTCTTCCTCATTGCGGCTGCGATCATCTATCGATTGATGTACACCTTTGATGACAGCTTCTTCGGTAATTTTTAAATCTTGCGGATCGAGGATAAAAGAGCAAATCGCAACGATGTCGTCCACGCCTTCTTGCGTACTCAGCGTAAACACCGCACGTTGATCCGGCAGCACGTCACGTTGAATTTCCCCCAGCAAGCCCAGCTCGGCCGCCAGTGCGTCGACGTCACGCGCAGAAGTTTGCGGTAACTCGATACGGAAGCGGCGATCGCCGGCAACACTGCCCCGGGTGGCTGCCGCGACTGCAAGGGCTTGTGGAGGCGGTGCATCGTCCTGCGACAAGGACTCGAGCAAGATCCGTACATCAGCAACCGCATCCAGATCCACCGGCGTATGCAGGCGATGGCCATCCAGTTGCATCTTGAGGACGTCTTTAGCGGATAAAAATGCATCGACATGCTCAGCCATCAAGGCCATTTCACCTTTGCGGATTCTATCCAGCAAGGTTTCCAGCACGTGCGTGACTTCGGTCAAATCCGTGATGCCAAATGTGGCAGCACCACCCTTGATCGAATGGGCGGCGCGGAAAATCGCATTCAAGTCTTCTTCATCAGGAGCCGATACGTCTACCGCCAGCAGCAGCTTTTCCATCTCGGCCAGGAGCTCTTCCGTCTCATCGAAAAATACCTGGAAGAACTGACTCATATCGATGGTCATCGTTCTGCTCCGTTATCTGTGCGCTGGATGATGTTGCAACTCATGATATGTATTAACCAATCACTTTTTTCACGACTTCAGTCAGTCGTTGCGGATCGAAAGGTTTTACCAGCCAGCCATTGGCACCGGCCGCACGACCTTTGGCTTTCATCTCATCGCTGGACTCGGTGGTCAGGACCAAAATAGGTGTTTTTTGATAAGTTGAGAGTCCGCGCAAAGCACGTATCAGCGAAAAGCCATCCATGCGCGGCATGTTCTGATCTGTTAATACCAGATCAAAAGCCTGTGTCTTCGCCTTATCCAGACCATCTTGTCCATCAACTGCTTCCGTCACCTGATAACCGGCAGCCCTCAAACTGAAGACCACCATTTGTCGCAGTGAACCTGAATCATCGACCGCCAATATTGTCTTTGCCATCTTTACCCCTGCTCATTTTCGTTTCAGGCCTGCGGGCCTGGTTATCTAAATTTAAATCCGTATTTAAAACAGTTCGACGTCGCCGCTTTCCATATGCGTCTGACGCACTGCTTTCCACAACTCATTCTCGAGCTTGGCGCTTTGCATTTTCAGGCTCGCATTCGCTTGCTCCAGCAAAGCCTGCAGCTGATTCTGGTCGACGTCCCCCGGCATGGCAGTACTATGCGCACCCAACACTTCCAGCACATCACGTACTCCGATCAGCCTTTGCATCGCACGACCTATCAATTGATTCGTCATGTCCTGGAATTGCAAACCGGTAACCGCGGCATTCACATGCTGATCAATCTGTGCCGCTTTGGTCCTGAGTTCGCCGACCGCCGCTGCAGGCACCTGCATCATCATTGCGTCGACCATTTGCTGTTGCGCACTGACTGCCGCGTGTATCGCCATGAAACTGGCACTCAGTTTCTCTATCGCTTCACTTAACAGGATGTTGGTCTGCACCAAATCTGTTTCAATTTCCGACAGATGCTGGCTACCATGTTCAGACAAGCCAGTTAGCAATTTCTTTATTTCCAGCGCCAACGAATTTTTTATTGTCATGGGAGCACCCGCTCATTTCGTTTACTTACAGCACTCTACCTATCTTGCAATTGGGGCTACCGGAGCTGCTGGCGCAACTGGGGCTGGCTTCACTTGCGGCTGCGCACTTACCGCATTTTCGACGGCTTCCTGCGCGCTCTCCTTGTCGCTCACGTCAACTTTTCTATTCTCTTGTGTAATCGAATCCTCTGCTTTTTTGTTCAGCACGATAATGCTGATGCGACGATTGATCGGATTGAGCGGATCTGAACTATCGAACAATACCGCCGATGACAAGCCGACCACGCGCAACACCTTGTTCTCAGCCATGCCGCCGGCGACCAGTTCGCGGCGCGAAGCGTTGGCGCGATCAGAAGACAGCTCCCAGTTGCTATAGCTTTTTTCACCGCTGGAATACGGGGTCGCATCGGTATGACCGGAGAGGCTGATGCGGTTCGGAATATCGTTCAGGATCTTGGCGATTTCATGCAGAATGACTTTGGTATACGGCTGCAACTCGGCGCGTGCCAGTGCAAACATCGGGCGATTTTTTTCATCCACGATCTGGATACGCAAACCTTCGGTTGTGATGTCTATCAGTAATTGATTTTTGAATTGCTGCAAGCCGGGAATGGTATCGATGGCTTTCTCGATACGCTCCTTCAGTGCCTTGAGGCGGTTGATTTCCTGGCGTTCCAGTTCTGCTTCCGCCGCTTTCAGGTTGAAGTTTTTGGCTGGCGTCAGGTCTTCACCTTTTTTCTGCTGCCCGTCGATACGCGTCATATCCTTGCCGCCGCCCTTGATCACACTCGAGCTGTCGCCGCTACCGGAACCGCCTGCCATTGCTACTTTTAAAGGGGTACTGAAGAAATCGGCGATCCCTTGCAGATCGCCTTTAGTGGTTGAACCAAGCAACCACATCAGCAAGAAGAAAGCCATCATCGCCGTGACGAAATCGGCGTAAGCGATTTTCCAGGCGCCGCCGTGATGGCCGCCCCCGGATTTTTTGATACGTTTGATGATGATGGGACGGAGTCCTTCGTCAGCCATGCCAGTCTCCGTTAAATTGCTTTTTTACTTGCGATGCAAAATTAATAAATGGGTTTATTTTGTTTTCGACTGTCTGATGTGTTCTTCCATCTCGCTGAAGGAAGGACGTTCAGTCGAGAACAGTACCTTACGGCCAAATTCCACTGCCAGTGCCGGTGCGTAGCCATTCAGGCTGGCCAGCAAAGTCACTTTGACGCATTGGAAAATCTTGGAAGATTCATGCAGCTTTTGTTCCAGCAAGCTCGACAAAGGAGTGACGAAACCATAAGAAAGCAAAATACCGAGGAAAGTACCAACCAGCGCGTGCGCGATCAACATACCGAGTTCCGCCGGTGGCAAGCCCACCGATTCCATCGTATGGACCACACCCATCACCGCTGCCACGATACCGAACGCAGGCAAGCCGTCACCGACTTTGGCCACGCAATGTACCGGAACCTCACCTTCGGCATGATGGGTTTCGATTTCGTTATCCATCAGGTTTTCAATCTGGAAGGCATCCATATTGCCGGACACCATGAGACGCAGGTAATCGGTCATGAATTCGATCGTGTGGTGATCGGCCAGTACCGTCGGATACTTGGCGAAGATCGCGCTTTCTTCCGGCGCCTCGATATCACCTTCAATCGACATCAATCCTTCTTTGCGGACTTTGGTCAGGATTTCGAACAAGAGCGTCATCAGTTCCATATACAAACTCTTTGTATATTTGGAACCCTTAAAAACGCTAGGCAAAGCCTTCATCGTTGCTTTGATCGCCTTGCCGTTATTTCCGACAAAAAAGGCACCCACCGCGGCGCCGCCGATCATCAGCAACTCTAGAGGTTGAAACAAAGCGGCCAAATGGCCACCAGCCAGAGCGAAGCCGCCAAAGACCGATAGGACGACTACGAGATATCCAATGATGACTAACAAGTGCGCTCGCTCCGTTTTTCTTAGGTTTAGGCTGCCATTATTGCCTTAACAGTTGCATACGCGCAACCAAGATGACAGCCCACCTGTTGTATATAAGGGTGGTATTGACCGCTCAAGCGCTCATATGCATTCAACGGCGTGAATTATTGGAACTTGAGCGGTTATCGAGGAGGAATCGCTGAAATAAAACTGGAAGTTATGCTTGGATTTGCTCAGATACGCCAGCCGTAAAGCTGGACGCCACTTGCATCGGGTGACAGCACGATATCGGGCGTGGTCCCCGGGATGATGAACTCATAACTCAGCAGCAAGGAACCGCTGCGCATTTCTGCCTTGGCCTTGCGCCACAAATTCGGCATGGCCGCCGGTGACAGGTAGGCAAACACCACATCGTAGTCGGCAAAATTCAGGCGACCGTAATCGCCACGCTCAAAATGAGCACCGCTGCTACCGAAGCGCGCGCGCAGACGGCTAATCAGCCACGGCAGCGGCGCAATCTCAATACCGACGAAACGGCTTTCCGGGCGGCGTCGCGCCAGGCTTATCACCAGACCGCCGAGACCACTGCCTATATCTATAAAGCTGATTTTTTGCCCGACCGGCAACAAACCTTCGACCGCCTGCCATGTTGACAGCCGTGAAGGGTAATACGGAACCTGCGTGCGGAAGGTACTCCAGTACAGGAATAGCAAGACCAGGAAAGCACCTAGGAAGATAAACGGTGACCATTGCAGGCTCAGCGTCAGTAGCAGCACCGGCAAAAACAGCAACTGGATGAACAACCACCACGGTGCCAGCCCGCGCCACCACGACAAACCAGCGGCGACCACGCCTTGCAGGCAAGCCGCGACCAGCACATTCATGGACCAGCCGAACACTGCCGCCAGGCTATACGCCAGCAGCAATACGATCAAAAAGGAGGAGATTTGAAACAGGAGGGCTTGCACTGCCGGTATCTGGAATACCGTCCTTGGAGGCGCCGACTTTGCGCCGGAGCGCCCCACTTTCTTCACACAGACACTCTTTCAATAATAAGGCGATCCGTTTAGGCTGCCAGCAGACTGTCTGCCTTGGCACGTTTGGTTTTACCTGCCCGGGATGGCATGTGGCACAGGCCACAGGTGTAATTTGCATTCAAATCAAGGCGATGCACGACAAAGTTGCCGCCACATTCGCTGCAACATGCGGTTGCCAGCATTTTGCTGTCGAAGAATCGTACCAAAGTCCAGGCGCGCGTCAATGACAAAACCGGTTCGCCATCCGCACCCAGCTCAACCTGCTCCAGATAAAGCTTGTACGCTTTCATCACAGCCTGAATACCGGAGATCTGCGCGTGCTCGATCAGGTATTTATGGATGCCCATAAACAATGAGGAATGGATATTTGGCTGCCAGGTAATGAACCAGTCGGTCGAAAATGGCAACATCCCTTTTGGCGGCGATACGCCACGCAATTCCTTATACAGCTTCAGCAAGCGCTCGCGCGACAGCGTGGTTTCCGATTCCAGCAATTGCAGACGTGCACCCAAATTAATGAGTTCGATTGCAAGCTGAATTTCTTGTGCTTCTGTCACTACACTTTTCTTGGCCATTTTTTCGCTCACTTTTGAAGAATTACGACAATACGATCAGCAACTGCTTAATTAAGCGATTTGCTCAACAGCTTGTCCTGCCATCAGGATGGCTGCGTGCGAATGTGCAAGCGAGCGATCTTTGTTGTAATTGGTCAGCATGCCGAGGATGGCACCATCGTCGAAACGGAAGCGGGCCAGCATCATATTGGCGCCAGCGAGCTTGAGGATCTGGGCATTGTTCATACCTTCGATCAGGTCAGCGATCTCATTGCTGATCCCGAGGCGGAAAATAGCAGTCGCCTTGTCGGAACGGATCATTTGTTGTGCAAGCATCAAGTAACCCAGATTGGCGTCACGAATTTCAGCAATGATGTCGTTGTTTGTCATGTTATCCCCTGAACTGTAAATTTCCTGGCAGTAATGTGTGAGCCAGTGATTGCATTCTGCAGGGGGAAACTTGGGGCAGGAATAGGCAGATTTCTGTATTTTTATACAGAGCAGACGACAATAGGCCGGTAGGCGTTTGTCTTACAAACGTCGACCAGCATTCAATACGCGCTCACATGAAATGAGGCGGAGAGTGGCTTGTATATTGCATCTGAGCATTTATTACGCATTCAGATGTTGCTTATAAAAAAGCATGTTTTAAGGCAATTTTTAGTGATTCCGGGGGATACAGAATTTTCCAAAAATCGACTTTTGAGACAAAAAAATGAACTCTTTTTCAGCCTCTTGTCTCTTTAACGGCACGTTTTTCCCAAACTTTAGGGTTCAAACAAAATATTTTTAAAATATTTTCAGAACCAAAATTCGGAAAGAATCCCTGCTGTCTGAATTTGATAACGGCCGCAAAAATCAGAACTTTAGGGTTTAATTGAAAATATTTTGATTTTTTTTCGATTTATTGCACTTTACTTGCGAAATTGACATCTCAATCTCTCAAGCTAACCCTCTTCTCCGCGGCTAATCAATGAATTATTAATTTTTAGACAATCAATTTGACGTTAATCAGATTGCCACTGGCGCGACTAACAAAATCTGGTATTGTTATCTCACCCTCAACCCAAAGGAGACTCTTATGGATTTGGTAGAAAAATTCGATGCCAAAGGAAAGACCGGTACCGCTTACCACGTTGAGGTTTATCAAACGCCTATCAGTACGCCAGATCCGGACGAACTGCCAGGCTCCAAGACCTATCAATTGGCAGACGGCCGCGCACTCGACCCGCTATCCGACGCAAAATTCAAAATTGTGCAGACCGGGGAAAAAATTTACAGAGTCTGAGCGCGTCAATTATTAACAGACGTAGCCTCGGCCACACGAAGAGCCGAATGGCCGCACACTGGCCGGTTCGGCCAATAAAAAAGCCCGCATCCAGACGATGCGGGCTTTTTTACATTACAGGCAGGAAGAATCGCCCGCCTTACACATTCAAACTACTGCGATCAGAAATACTCGGCAACGATCTGGCCAAAAGCGGCTTCAGCCGTCATGCCCTTCTTCATCAGGTTGGTAATGTCCTGCGAATACTCGCGAATGCCTTCCGGCAGCGTTTTAATGTTGTTCTTGAAGTACTCATACTTCTGGATATCGATCAGATCACCCGGACGCGCTGCCGGTTTGCTGCTGCCTCGTACACTACGTACTGCACGCGTAGTCGTGACCACACGCTTGATACCAACGTTGGCGATAGCAGTCTCTATCTGCGCCAGTGTCAGCACCGGAGTCGCATTGGCGCCGACGAATTCATCTTCTGCCGGATGCAGCAAATGATTATTGCTGTCGAATGCCATTTTCTTTTCAAAACTATTGATGACCTGGTAGTGCGGCTTCTGGCCCGGCCCGTTCAATGCAAACTGTACGCGATCGCCATAAGACTTCATCTGCGTTACGACATCCTTCAGGTAATCCGCGGTCAGCGTATCAATCTTTCCATCCCAGCGCTTGCTTCTCTTCGTGTTCAAAATACGTGTTCCAGTAAAAGTGACTCTATTCAATTCGAGAAAAGAAAAAGCCCTTGATTTTCATCAAGGGCTTTCGATTCTTTGGCGGAGACGGTGAGATTCGAACTCACGATACAGGTTTAAGCCCATATGCTTCCTTAGCAGGGAAGTGCCTTCGGCCACTCGGCCACGTCTCCACATTACTTCAGCAACGTCACCAGCCCGTTACCAGAAGGTCCAGCATCATAACTTTTCACGCATGTCTGGTCAACCCAAAACTATGCATTTCGCCATGACTTATTTTCTTTTTTAGTTACTTTTTTCCAGATCAAATGTCTTGTGCAAAGCACGAACCGCCAATTCCATATACTTCTCGTCGATCAAGACCGAGATCTTGATTTCCGAAGTCGAGATCATTTGGATGTTGATGCCCTCTTCCGACAAAGTACGGAACATTTGCGATGCGATACCGACATGGCTACGCATACCAACACCAACCACCGACACTTTGGACACTTTGGTGTCGCCCTGAATGCTGGCTGCGCCGATGTGCGCTTTCACGCTTTCATTCAATACATCCACTGCCTTGGCGTAATCGCCGCGCGGCACGGTGAAGGTAAAGTCAGTTTTACCGTCAACCGACTGGTTTTGAATGATCATATCGACTTCGATGTTTGCCGCAGCAATCGGTCCCAGGATCTGATACGCGATACCTGGACGATCAGGTACGCCCAGTACGGTAATTTTCGCTTCATCGCGATTGAATGCTATACCGGTGATGGCAGCTTGTTCCATGTGTGTATCTTCCTCAAACGAAATCAGGGTGCCGGATTTTGCTTCTTCTTCCAGCGGTATCATAGGATCGGTCAGTGACGACAGGACGCGGGTCGGCATCCGGTAGTTGCCGGCAAATTCGACGGAGCGTATCTGCAGCACTTTCGAGCCCAGCGATGCCATTTCAAGCATCTCTTCAAAGGTAACGGTATTCAGGCGACGCGCTTCCGACACGACGCGCGGGTCAGTCGTATAGACACCGTCAACATCTGTGTAAATCAGGCATTCCTGTGCTTTCAGCGCTACTGCGACAGCAACAGCCGAAGTATCGGAGCCGCCGCGACCCAGCGTTGCGATATTGCCGTCGTCGTCCACACCCTGGAAACCAGTAATGATGACGATGCGACCTGCGTCCAGATCCTTCTGCACTTTGACGTCGTCGATAGACTGGATACGCGCTTTGGTGAAAGCGGAATCCGTCTTGATCGCGACTTGCCAGCCTGCATACGATACGGCTTCCTTGCCGATAGACTGCAAAGCCATCGCCAGCAAGGCAACCGAAACCTGCTCGCCGGTAGAAGCCAGCATGTCCAGTTCGCGTGGATCTGGTTGCGGCATGATTTCTTTGGCCAATCCGATCAAACGATTGGTTTCACCGGACATCGCCGATGGCACCACTACGATTTGATAACCAGCGTCATGCCATTTGGCGACGCGTCTGGCGACATTTTTGATGCGCTCGGTGGAGCCCATCGAAGTGCCGCCGTATTTGTGAACGATTAAAGCCATAGGGATAGTGAACGAGCTCTTAAAGAAAGAGAAAAGCGTGAAAAATCAACCCTCGACTTTACAGCGTGCAGCGCAGAATGACAAGTCCGACAAGGCCCTGCCGGCGCCTTGCCTTATCAAAATCACCAAAAATACCGTGTCTATGTGCTTTCCGTTCTTGATACGGCGCAATTTAAGTCTGATCGAACTGCCAACGCAGTTGAATATTGGCGCCCGCCTCGGTATTAAGCGCATGGCAATCCATGCCTATACCCGCAGCAAACAATAATTGCTTGCCTGCAAAAACCAGCGGCAGGCGCTCACGTTCCCACGCCGGGACATCGCAGGCCTGGTACTGATACTTCAAACTTTTGGTTGGACGGTTCCATGCCGGTTTCAAACGTTCGCCACCGCTGCGCAACTGAATTGTCAGTGTTTGCGCACGTAACCAGTCGGCAGCCATACCCTGCTCTGCCGCGTCAAAGTACAAGGTGCCGCCGAAACTGGGGAAATACAGGCTGGCTTCGCCTTGCCAGTTGAAAGAGCGTGGCGGCTGCAACAGCAAATCAGGATCAAATTTGGGCGTGATGTACACCCGGTCACGGTGACGCCGGATATGACAGTCCGCGTGCGTGACGCATAACTGCGCATCGTGTTTTGCTTCCAGCAATTGCGTACGCATTTCATTCAGCCACGACGTCGATGGCATACGCACACCGCGCAAGCCAAACCAATAACGCAACATATTGTCGATGCGGTCTGCGCTGAACAGCTTCAGCTTGCTCACATCGACGCACTCGCCATCCAGGCATTGCTGCAAATCTTCTGCGGCCAGTTCTATCAACAAACGTTGCGCCGATTGGGCATGCTGCGCGGTGCGTGCAAAGCGTTGCTGAAAACCCGGAAAATGCTCTTCCAGTTTCGGCATGACCTGATGACGCAAAGCATTGCGGGCATAACGCGGATCAAGATTTGATTCATCTTCGACAAACTGGATCGCGTGCGCTGTAACGTAAGCCTGTAAATCTTCCCGCGTCACCTGCAACAAGGGACGTCCCATCAGCAAGGTGGTATCACCGAGAAGATCTGTCGCATGATTGGCGCTATCCATACCTGACAGACCAGCCACACCGGAACCACGCAAAAGTTGCAACAACACGGTTTCAGCCTGGTCATCCAGATGATGCGCAGTCAGTAGCAGAGGCACGCCATGCTCACGGCACATGTCGCCTAGCGCTGCGTAACGACTTTGTCGTGCAGCTTCCTCAACGCCATTTTTTTCTTTCCTGGTGATCTGTACCTGGCGCGCATCGAACGTCACGCCCAATGCGGCACACTGCGCGCGGCAATGCGCCAACCAGTCATCAGCATTCGCGCTTAAGCCATGATGTACATGGAAGGCATAGACTTCCAGCTGCTGTGCTTTTCCATATGCATGCAGCAAATTCAGCAAGGCTGCCGAATCGAGGCCGCCGCTGTAGGCCAGCGCGATC
>JBEBUE010000011.1:0-16597 GCA_040393485.1 Herminiimonas sp. | reverse complement strand
AGTGCGCGGTCCATGCGGCCACGGAAGTCAGGCACCAGGATTTCGATGCGGGTATTCGGCGACAGTTCACGTACGCGGCGTATGCATTCTGCAAAATGACCGGCACCGCCATCGCGCAGATCGTCACGATCGACCGATGTAATCACAACGTAATTCAGGCGCAGCGCAGCGATGGTCTTGGCCAGGTTTTCTGGTTCATTGACGTCGAGCGGATCCGGGCGACCGTGACCGACATCGCAGAACGGGCAGCGACGGGTGCACTTGTCACCCATGATCATGAAGGTGGCGGTACCTTTGCCAAAGCATTCGCCGATATTCGGGCAGCTGGCTTCCTCGCAGACGGTGACGAGGTTGTTGGCACGCAGGATGTCTTTGATTTCGTAGAAGCGGGTGGACGGCGATGCAGCTTTGACACGGATCCAGTCGGGTTTGGGCAGGCGCTCCATCGGTATCACCTTGATCGGGATACGTATGGTTTTGGCAGCACCCTTTTGCTTTTCGCTAGGGTTGTATGCAGGCGTTACGGCTGAATTTGTCTCGGTAGTCATCGGCTGGTCGCTTTATGTCAGTTGCCCTTATGTCAGCGCCGGGTAACAGTGCTGGCTAAAGACGCGTGGCGCCGACGTTCGTCATTGCCACGATGAAAATAATTGGTGTTACGGGTAGTGCTATGGCTGTCGGTCTATCGTGACAGGCTGTTGCTTAATCTGTCTGCCAGTGCGTTTTGCACTTCAGATAACGTTGCCTGTGCGCCCAGGCTTTGCATATCGATGGTAGCCAGGTCTTCATAACCGCAGGGATTGATCCAGGTAAACGGGGTCAGATCCATCGCAACATTCAGCGAGACGCCGTGATACGTGCAACCGTTGCCGCGTATCTTCAGGCCCAGTGCAGCGATTTTGGCGCCTTGCGCCGGTCCGTCCGACATATAGATGCCGGGCGCGCCGGGTTTGCGCTCGCAGGCAAGATTATACGCCGCCAGCGTATCGATCACAGCCTGTTCGATTTTATTCACCAGTTCCCTGGCAAACAGGCGGGCATCGGCCTTGTGGCGCCGTAAATCAAGTAGCAAATAGATAACAACCTGGCCCGGGCCATGATAAGTGACCTCGCCGCCACGATCAGTTTCGACAACCGGGATGTCGTGTGGATCCAGCACATGCGAGGGATCAGCGGCTAGGCCGAGGGTGAAGACGGGAGGGTGCTCGACTATCCATAGTTCGTCGGCGGTAGCGGCGGTACGCGCATCGGTAAATGCGCGCATGGCGGCAAATGTGGTCGTGTAAGCCTCCAGCCCGCGTTGCAGGATCATGGGCTGGCGTGGCACGGACAGGTCCACGGTATTACAGGACGTACTTCACCATGGGGTGCGATGACAAGGCGCGATACAGATTGTCGAGTTGCTCGCGGCTGGTGGCGCGTACGGTAATGGTCAGCGACAGATAGTTACCAGCCGAAGAAGGGCGCTGTGAGACACGGCCTTCGTGGAATTCCGGATCGTGGATGGTGACCACTTCAATAATGGTCGGGACGAACTGATCATGCGACAAGCCCATGACTTTAATGGGGAAGTCGCTTGGATACTCGATCAGGTTTTCCATCGGATCGACTGGAGTGTTAGGGGTAGTTGGTTCTGTCATGATGGCTGCTTTTAAGTTGTCATTTGTGCCAGCAACATAGTGCCGCCGGATTGCATTGTCAGGATAATTCAGGCCAATTTTGCGTCCTGATATGCCTTGTATAGTTGCTTATAAATGGGGCCGGGTTGCCCGTTTCCAATGGCCAGGCCGTCTATGGAGACGACGGACAAGACCTCTTTGGAAGCCGACGACAAAAGCACTTCGTCAGCGGTAAATACTTCATCGCGGCTGATGCGACGCAATTCGAACGGGATCGTGTTCGCTGCGCATAACTCTTCTATCAGGCCGTAACGTATGCCTTCCAGGATTAAATTATCCTTGGGCGGACCCGACAGTATACCTTGCCTGACTATCCAGACATTGGACGCCGATCCTTCGGTTAAAAAGCCATCGCGGAACTGGATGGATTCATTGGCATCGTGTTCGGCCGCATTTTGCGCCGCCAGGACATTGCCGAGCAGCGAGATGGATTTGATTTCACAATGCAGCCAGCGTTTGTCTTCCATCGAAACACAGGCCACGCCATGTGTGCGGACATGCTCTGGCGGTGGCGTGAGCGGGTTGGCCATGATGAATACCGTGGGCGTCAATTCCACATTCGGGAAAGCATGCGCGCGCTTCGCTACGCCGCGCGTCACCTGTATATATGCGAGTTGATCCGGCACGGCTGCCGCTGCTGCTACGCGCGTGACCAGCTCCAGCCATTCCTGTTCGGTATGTGGATTGTTGATGCCGATGGCGTTCAGGCCGCGGAACAGACGCGCCAGATGCTGTTGTGGTCGGAAGGGTTTGCGAGCGTAGATAGGGATGACTTCGTAGATGCCATCGCCAAAAATAAAGCCCCGGTCCAATACAGATATTTTGGCTTCGGAAAGAGGCGTCATACTGCCGTTCAGGTAGACGAGGGGATCGTGGTCCATGTCACCATTCCTTCAGTGGATGAAGTCCAATTCTGGCACAAACGCAGGGCAGGCGGTACGTTGGCGACAGATGTTGATGGACAGCATGCTTGCGCCAAATAAAAACGGCAGGATCAACCGAAGTTGAGCCTGCCGTTATTGCTTGCGTGCGGACTAAGCCCCACGCGGCGTAAGCATCAGGGTATTAGTGCACCCACAAGCGGATCGAGTCGAGCGCGCGACCAAAGAGGCCAGCCTGTCCGACTTGTTCCAGCGCCAGGACTGGCAATTCGGACACAACTTTGCCGTCAGCCGACATTACCTTGATGGTGCCGACCTGGCTGTTTTTGTCGATAGGTGCGACCAGTGGATCCTTGCGTGCCAGTACCGGTTTCATCGAGTTGGCGACGCCTTTTGGTACGGTCACGTAGACGTCACGGGTAAAGCCGATCTTGACGGTGTTTTGTGTGCCCTTCCAGACATTCGGCGTGGCGATAGGCTCGTTCTTCGCGTACAGCTTGACGGTGTCGAAGTTCAGGAAGCCCCAGTTCAGCAGCTTTTGGCTTTCCTGTGCACGTGCCTGGTCCGAAACAGTGCCGAGCACAACTGAGATCAGACGACGTTCGCCGGTGCCGTTAGGACGTTTGGCCGTCGAGATCAGGCAGTAACCTGCACCTTGGGTGTAGCCGGTTTTCATGCCGTCTACGGTTGGGTCGAGCCACAGCAGGCGATTACGGTTAGGTTGCTTGATGTTGTTGTAGGTATATTCTTTGGTCGAATAAATTTTGTAGAACTCAGGGTGGTCGTTGATCAGATGCGACGCCAGTACCGACAGGTCACGTGCGGTCGAGTAGTTGCTGGCGCTAGGCAAACCATGCGGATTGGCGAAGTGCGTAGACTTCATGCCCATGCGTTCTGCTTCGCGGTTCATCAGTGCAACGAAGGCATCTTCGGTGCCGGCGACTGCTTCTGCTATCGCTACTGCAGCATCATTGCCGGATTGTACGATCAGGCCGTACAGCAGATCGTTAACCTTGACTGGTACGCGCGGCTCGATAAACATTTTCGAGCTGCTCGGATCGACTTTCCACGCATTGGTGGAAATCGTGATCATTTGGTTCAGGTCCAGTTTCTTGTCCTGGATTGCGGTGAAGGCTACATACGCTGTCATCAGTTTGGTCAGCGATGCCGGTTCGATACGCATATCAGGTTCACTCGATGCCAGTACCTGGTTGCTGGTTGCATCCAGCAGTAACCACGATTTGGCTGCGATGGTAGGCGACGGAACACTTTGGGCAAAAGCGGAGGAAAGCGACAGGACGGTAGCAGCGATAGCCGCAAGTAATTTTTTCATTGGACTCTGTGGTGGATGTCCGCGTACAGATGCGGACGTCGATTTGGAAAAGTTATCGGATTATAGCGCTGCGCGGTGCTGCTGATCGATGCGCAAGATGAATGTTTATCAATACAGCAGCTTAGCGCGGCCACACTTCGACAACGTGATTCTTGATATGTTGCAGTTTGCGATTAAAAAAGTGATCGCAGCCGGGAACCACCAGTACGGGCAAGTCTTGCGGGCGTGCCCATTCAAATACATTCGTCAGCGGTATCGTTTCATCCAGTTCACCGTGGATCAGGATAGTCCCGGCGGGAACCGTCGGCAGCGGCCATTTTCCGGCAGCGGTACCGACCAGTACCAGGCGCTCGGCTGAGCGGCCTTGTTCTTCGAGACGTTTTTGCAATTGCGCCTGAACGAAAGTACCAAAAGAAAAGCCGGATAGTGCAAACGGCAGGTTTGGATATTTTTCTTGTGCATACGCCAACAGTTGCGCCATATCGTCGGTTTCACCCGCACCACCGTCGTGTACCCCGCCAGATGCACCGACGCCGCGGAAATTCATGCGGAAGGCTGCATAGCCCAGTGTGACGAAAGAGCGCACCAGTGTATGCACGACTTTGTTATCCATAGTGCCGCCATACAGCGGGTGCGGATGAGCGACCAGCGCGAAGCCGCGCGGCGTGGCGTTAGCGGGCAGGTCGAGTGCGCATTCGAGCGTACCGGCGATGCCTTCCAGCGAAAAGTATTCGGTTTGTGCGTTCATGACGTATAGCGTATGAATAAAAACGGGATAAGGATGCTGGCGGCAACGATAGGGCTGCGCCGGGCTTTAGATTTTCAGGCGTTCGACAACTTTGCCGCCGACCAGATGGACGTCGATGATTTCATCGAGGTCTTCATTATCGACATAGGTATACCAGGTGCCTTGCGGATAGATCACGATGACAGGGCCTTCTTCGCAACGACCGAGGCAACCTGCCTGGTTGACGCGTACTTCGCCGCTGCGACTCAGGCCTAATTCCTTGACGCGTGCTTTCAGGTGTTTCTGGGCGGCGTGCGCACCGCGTTCGGCGCAGCATTCGCGGCCATCGTCGCGCTGATTCATGCAAATGAATAGATGCTGGCCAAAAAACTGTTTGTTTTCAGACATGAGGGGAATATGGGGTGTGATCTGCATTAAAGATCAAGATGATACACCCGTGTCATTTTCGCTTCACGCGATGGCTGGAGTGCAGCAAAAACCACAAGGCGGCAAATGGCCAGAACAGAGAAAGAAATTGCGCCGCACCATTGAAATTGAGGAATTTACCCTGTACCCAGGTTTCCAGTGTGGCAATGAAATAAGGATTGGCCGGTGCGATATTGACCACAATCAGGCCAACAATCAGCAAGCCCGCCGCAGCGCGCCGTTGATGGGTACGCGATAGGAAGACGAGACCGGTCAAAAGTGCGAGGCCCAGCATCAGGCCGCCTTGCGCACCCGGCGTCATCCACGCGAAGGCCGCATCCGGACTGAAGAAGATGGCGGTGGCGAGGCCTTTGACCGCCAGCGCTGCCAGCAATAAGAGTAGTAGCAAGATCAGGCGTGGAGCTTTATCGCGCAGCATGCAGGCGAGTGCCAGCAAAGCCCCGGCGACACCGCAGGCGGTAATGATGGCTTCGGTCAGCCAATACTGTTCGACGGTGAGTTGCGCACCATTGCGCAAGAAACTGCCGAGGTCGATGGGCGTGGCCAGCCATTCCGACAGCCAGTCGGAAAAAATAGGGAATAGCTGGCCCTGACCGAATAAATAGCTTTGCGGATAAATTTGGGCCAGCGGCCACAGTGCAAAGATGGTCAGGCCACGGCTGGCTTCCGCCGTGAACCAGCGCTGCCGGATATGGCGCAGGCGACTGCGTTCCAGTACCAGGTGGCTGGTGGCAATGCCGATGATGGCGCCGATCAAAGCACCGCAACTATTGGTGAGCAAATCCAGGTTGGAGGCCACGCGGCTGGGCAAATAAGCCTGTGTCGCTTCCATCGCGCCAGACAGGACGATGCCGAGCAGGGTGGCGAGTACCAACGCACCAACGCGGCGTACCTGCGGATACAACGCATACACCGCCAGAATACCGAGCGGGATATAGCCGAGGATATTGGTCAGCAGGTCGAAACCGGTCCAGTAACGTGGCGGGATGGTTGCAAGTAAGTAGGTTTGCAGCGGCACGCCGACATCTTGCCAGCCGGTGAATGGAAACAGGCTGGCATAAACGATCAGGAACAGATAAGCCAGCAAGCCACCACGTGAAAACGTCGATGCTTGCGGTAGCGGCGCTTGCGCCGGGATTATTTTTTCGTCGCTACTGTTGATAACCATGCTGCTATTTCATTAATGATGCTATCGCTGGCTGTTGCCAGGGCCGCCGCGCCGCCTGGCGCATCTGCGCTTGCAGTTGGCAATTGTCGACTAAACATTTTTTGTGCACGCAAAGTGCGGCCGTCAAACAATGACGCGCGCATTGCGATCGATATCGTGCTGTGCTGCGCGCTATCAAATGACTGGGAAAAATCATCAAGCTCTATACGCAGTATCGGCAAATTCGCCGCGCCATTATCCGCCGGAACCACGATGCCGCCTGCTTGTGACAAGCGCGCTTTCAGTCTTTGCTCGAGCAACTCAGCCGGCGGCATCGCCCATTGGCTGCCTGCATACGGACGCGGTTGCTGGCCGTTCGCGTAGTTGAGGCGATAAAACATCATGGGCGTATCGAGCCAGCTCGGTGCCACCACATCAGCGACGCTGATGGCTGGCAAGCTGATGTTTTGCGTTGCCTGTGCTTTTAATGGGCCGAGGTCATACAGCGCCGGGGCGGATGCATTGCCAGCGCAACCAGCGAGCACGGCACTAGCCGCCAGTGCAAGTGTTATCAATAGTCTGCGAGTGAGCTTTATCATGGCTATCCTTGGCAGTAGTCTTATGGTGCCGGTGCACTGAAGCCGGCTTCACCTGGTCCGGGTGGCGTACGGCCAGGACCGAACAGTATGCCTTGTGGCCGCTGGTTAAATGATTCCAGCGCACGATTCAGCGAGCGCATGGAAGTGCGGGTTTCATCTATCAGGGGTGACGCCTGGTACTCGACGGTTGAAGCGGCAGAGCCCACCTTGTCTATGGTATCGCTGAAACTGTCTATCGGGCCACCGCTTGCGTTCAACTTCGTTGTGATTTGTGTCGCCTCGTCAGCGAATCGATTGATGGAGTTGAGCGCGCTATCGGCCTTGTTTGCGAGCGCCGGTAATTTATCCAGCGTTGGTTGCAACTGTTGCGGGATTTTTTCTATTTTGTTGGCGGCCGCGCTGACATCGCTGAATGCACCCAGTATGGTTTTCTGGTTTTGTTCAGACAGCATTCCATTCACCTTCGATGCCAGTTCTTCGGTTTGTTTCAGGATTGCCAGTCCGCGTAATTGCAGTGTGTCGAGCAGGCTGGCGCGCAACGCGATGCGGGCAACCTTGTTTTTCGATGAAGGCAGCAGCACGGGTTGTGAGCCGTCGTCATCCAGTTGTATGTAAGCGAGGCCGGTAACGCCCTGATAGCTCAGTGTGGCGAAAGTCGAATGAGTAATGGGTGTGTCCTTGGAGACGCTGAAACGTATCAGGATCTGCCCGGGCTTTTGCGGGTCAAACAATACTGCGTCGACGCGACCGACATCGAGCCCGCGATAGCGCACACCTGCTTGCGGATTCAGGCCAGGTACGGATAGGGTGGTGGCGATTTCATACGGTACACGTTCGACGCGATCACGATTGAACCAGAGTGCGATCAGCACCGCGGCGACCAACAGGACGATCGTGAAAATGCCGGCCATTAATGCATGCGCTTTATTTTCCATAATTGATCTTTAGAGTGATGACGACTCTCCTCCATGGCTGGGTCCCGGTTTTTCGGGTAATGCTTCAAATGCGCGTTGTCCGCGTTCACCGCGGAAAAATGTTTCAATAAACGGATGCTTGAACTCGACCACTTTATCCGGCCTGCAGTAGGCAATGATATGTTTGTCCGCCAGTACCGCAACCCGTGATGACAGTGCAAACAAAGTATCAAGATCATGCGTCACCATGACCACGGTCAGGTGCAACTCGTCACGTAATTCGCGTATCAGATTGACGAAGCTCTCGGACGCATTCGGATCCAGTCCGGCGGTAGGCTCATCCAGGAATAGTAATTCCGGTTCCAGTGCCAGTGCCCGTGCCAGCGCAACGCGCTTGATCATGCCGCCCGATAAATCGGCCGGCATCTTCAATGCATGTTCAGGTCCTATGCCCGCCATTTGTAGCTTCAGCAAAGCCGCGTCGCGTATCAATTGCTTGGGTAAGACGCGTAATTCGCGCATAGGTTGCGCAACATTGTCGAAAACAGTGAGTGCCGAAAACAAGGCACCTTGCTGGAACAGCATACCCCAGCGATTGCGTAATTGTGGCAGATGCTCTGCATCGATACGGTTAATGTCTTCACCAAACACGCGCACAGTACCGCTGGCTGGCTGATTCAATCCCAGCATTTGGCGTAGCAGTACGGTTTTTCCTGAGCCGGAACCGCCTACCAGTGAAACGATTTCACCTTGATTAATCTTCAGGCTCAGGTTTTCGTGCACGACGACCTCGCCGAAGCGCGTGCTTAGATTATCGATTTCTATGATCGTTTGCGGATTATCCGCGTGCTCGTCCACGCAGGCGGCCATGTTGTGGTCTATGTCGGGCAGCATCAGAATCCGACTCCGCTAAAGACGATAGCAAATACCGCATCGGCCAGGATGACGACGGTAATCGCTGTTACTACAGAGATCGTCGTGCCGGCACCCAGGCTTTCTGTATTCGGTTTGATACGCAAACCGAAGTGACAGGCCACCAGTGCGATCAGGCTGCCGAAGACAACGCCTTTGCTCAGTCCTATCCAGTAATTGGACAAAGGCACGGCGTCTGGCAACTCGCGCAGGAAATATTTGAAGGAAAGTCCCAGTTCCGCATTCGCGGCGACCATGCCGCCCAATAATGCCATCGCATCGGTCCAGACCACCAGCAATGGCATGGAGATTGCCAGCGCGATCACTTTAGGCATGATGAGGCGATAGCCATGCGGCAAGCCCATGACCAGCATGGCATCGAGTTCTTCGGTGACGCGCATGACGCCGAGCTGGGCGGTGATCGACGAGCCGGAACGGCCGGCCACCAGGATAGCTGCCAGCAGGGGGCCGAGTTCACGTATCACGCTCATGCCAAGAATATTGACGAGAAAAATATCACCGCCGAATTGATGCAATTGTTGTGCCGACAGATAAGACAGCACCACGCCGATCAGGAAGCCGACCAATGCTGTAATCCCCAGCGCCTGATAGCCGGTATGGAAAATATTGGCCGAGATTTCTTTCCACGGTCCGCGTTGCGGTTGTCGCAAAAAACGTCCCAGGTCCAGCATCAATTGCCCGATGAGCGTGATGAAGCCGAGCATATGGTCGGCCATCCGCATTTTGAATTGCAGATAGGCAGAGAGTGTGTACCAGCGATGTTGCGGTGGTTTTTTAACTTGCAGCGTGCCGGTATCTTCCAGTCGCCGGAAGAAGGTTTCGTGTTGCGGTGCCAGTGTGAGCCGGGCGGGGCGTTTCTTGCCCCATGCGTTCCAGAGCAATTGCGCACCTATGTAATCAAGTGCGTCGACCTGGGATAAATTCCAGTGCGTTTCATCGACCTTGCGCACGCTGCGCAGGGTGGTGCTGATTTTCTCCAGCGTCCCCGGCTGCGCCGGATCGGCCAGCGCACGCACCTGCCATGAGCCTGCTGCAATCACAGTGGCCTGATTAGTTTGAGCATCTTGCTGCGTATAGCTTAGGGTCGGCGACGCGTAGGTATGCATGCAGGCAAGTGTAAGGGAGATTGCAATTTGCGTCACGCCAGCACTTCCGCCACAGATTTGCGCGGCCATCAGTTTCGCCGGTGCAAGCATCCCGTTACAATGCGCACATGACTGCATACCCCTCACCACAGCGACTGGCCAGCTTGTGCACGACCGCGGCACAAGGCATTGTGCTGGAGATCGTGGCTGAAACAGGTTCGACGAATGCCGATTTGTTGGCGCGAGCGCCGCATTTGCAGCAAGCAACGCTATTGTGGGCACAGCTGCAAACAGCAGGCAAAGGTCGCGCTGGTCGTTCCTGGCACACACCGCCTGGAGCCGCGCTGACTTTTTCCCTGGCGTGGAAATTCAACTTGCCGTTGCAGGGCTTGCTGGGTTTGCCGCTAGCGGTCGGCGTGGTGATTGCAGAAGCCTTGCGCACTTTCGGTGTCTATGCACAGCTGAAGTGGCCTAATGATGTATTGAAAGATGACGGCAAACTGGCTGGCATCCTGATCGAAACGGTCGTTGCCAAGTCCGGGCAGGTCGCAACGTGGGCGGTAATCGGTGTCGGGATTAATATTGCACAAGCATCTGATTTGAGTGCACAAACCGGTCGCACGGTAATGGCAGCAAGTGAGCTGGCGCACGAACCTGAGCGCGTTATGGCGGCTTTGCTGGATGGTTTTGCGCAATCTTTGCCGGTATTCGAGCAGCGTGGTTTTGCCGCCTTTGTCGAGGCATGGAATGCGCTGGATGCCTATGCCGGACAGACAGTTAATATTCTTGATCAGGGCAAAGTGCTACATAGTGGCCAGGCAGCCGGTGTGGATGCAAGCGGCCGCTTGCTGCTCGATACGGCCCAGGGCCGCATTGCGATTGCTGCCGGCGATGTATCGTTGCGAATCAGGGGGGAATAGACGATGCTGTTACTGGTCGATGCAGGAAATACACGGATCAAATGGGCGCTGGTTGATCGCTCCGCACCCGAGCAGACGCCCGGCAAGTGGCTGCAGCATGGCGGCGTCGCGCGCGCGGAAGCAGGAGCTCTGATCGAGGCATGGCGCGGTTTCAGCATAGGCCGCGTCATGTTGTCGAATGTGGCAGGCCATGAATTGCGTGGCGAGCTGGAACGTGTGGTATTGCATACCTTGGGAACCCGGCCGGTGGCATTGGAATGGTTCACCTCGGCTGCCGAGCTGGGTGGCGTGAAGAATCGCTACCTGAATCCGGCGCAACTGGGCGCCGACCGTTTTGCTGCGGCAATAGGTGCGCATGCCTTGTTTCCCGAAGGGCCGCTGGTGGTCGCTACTTGCGGCACAGCGACCACGGTCGATGCGCTGAGCGCAGAGGGTGAATTCATCGGCGGCATGATTTTGCCGGGACTGGGCTTGATGGCTGCGTCGCTGGCAAAAAATACTGCACAATTACCTCAGGTCGTATTGCATAGCCCTATGACGCAACCATTTGCTGACAACACGGATGCCGCGATAGTCAGCGGCTGCCTGGCGGCGCAGGCGGGGGCGATAGAGCGTGCGGTGGCCGCGCAAATGCGGACTTATCCGCATCTACCGATCCCTTGTATATTGGCGGGTGGCGCGGCAGACTTGATTGCGCCTCACCTGACGGTGGATTACACACGCGTTGATAATCTGGTTTTAATCGGTTTGCATACTGTCGCGATACAACATACTTCCCCATGCTAAAAATACTGTTCGGCCTATTGTTAGTGATCAACGGCGGCTTGTACGCGTTTGAGCATGGTTATCTGAACAGCCTGATCCCGCCCAGCCACGACCCTCTGCGCCTGAAGCAGCAACTGCATCCTGAGTTGCTGAAACTGGTGCCGCTGGATGCGGAGAAAGCCGAGGCAGGGAAGGCAGAGAAAGTGGCGGCCGTTGAGCCGGAGAAGATTCCGCAGGCCATAGAAAAATCTGCTGAAAAGCCAGCGGACAAGCCAGCAGAGCAAGCTGCTGAAGTACTGGCCTGCACCGAGATCGGCAATTTCGATGCGGCCGAAGCGAAGAATTTTGAAGCGAAGCTGGCGGCACTCGCCTTGGGCGAACGCTTGTCGCGTCGCCAGATACAGGAAAACGCGCGCTTTATCGTCTATATCCCACCGCTGGCAAACAAGGACGCGGCTGATAAAAAAGGCGGTGAATTGAAGCGCCTGGGCGTCGATGACTTCTTTGTGATTACCGAACATACCGCTCTGCAGTGGGGTATTTCGTTGGGGATATTTAAATCGGAAGAAGCGGCACGCAATCATCTCGCGGCACTGAATCAAAAAGGTGTGCGTAGCGCCAAGGTCGGTCCGCATAACACCGTTGCGCCTAAAGTCGCCTTCCAGTTCCGTCGCCTGGACGCGGCGACCAAGGCTAATCTGGATAAGATACGCGCCACTTTCCCGCGCCAGGAAGCACGTGCCTGTACCTAAAGTCCGGTCCGGATTTAAGGTTTAAGCGCTGAGCTGGCTGTGGCCAGTCGGCGCGCCCGCATGTCTGACAAGCAATCCGGACACATGCAGGTCTTGATCCTGCCATCCGCGTCTCGTACCAGTTCACTTTTGGAGGCGGTAGGCAGGGCGGTGCACCAGCATGCTTCGCTGGTCGTCGTGTCCACCATGCCACAGGAGAATGTGGCTCCGCATTGCGAACAACTACTCATTTTTATTCCGTTTTTTTTTCCTGATATTGCCGCTCGCCAAATGGCGCGTTGCGCCTGTGACAGTTGTCACAGCCCGGCAAATGAGGTGCATTCCGCCTGGTTTTGTCGTTTGGGCAAGACAGCGGTCGAATATTCGTGGCATTTCCGGCAAAGAGCCAAGAAATGAATTGGCATTCGCTGTAAAATCGCGGTCATCCTTTTTCAGAACCATTACTACCCAACTTGACCGATATGAACGCTGATCTTACTGTAGTTTCGCCACAAATACAGGCGCAAATTCTGGCCGAGGCGCTGCCGTATATCCGCAAATTTCACGGCAAGACCATTGTCGTCAAATACGGCGGCAATGCAATGACCGAAGACCGCCTGAAGCATGGCTTTGCGCGCGACGTGATTTTATTGAAACTGGTCGGTATGAATCCTGTCGTGGTCCACGGCGGTGGTCCGCAAATCGATAACGCACTGAAGAAAATCGGCAAGCAGGGTACCTTCGTACAAGGTATGCGCATCACCGACGAAGAAACCATGGAAGTCGTGGAGTGGGTGCTGGGTGGTGAAGTGCAGCAGGACATCGTGATGCTGATCAACCACTACGGTGGCCAGGCGGTCGGCCTGACCGGCAAGGATGGCGGTCTGATCCGCGCTCGCAAGATGCAAATGCCGGACAAGGAACATCCGGGTGAATTCCTCGATATCGGTTTTGTCGGCGACATCGAAGCCATCAATCCCGCGGTCGTGAAAGCATTGCAGGACGACGCCTTCATTCCTATCATTTCGCCTATCGGTTTTGGTGACGACGGCCAGGCTTATAACATCAATGCCGACGTCGTTGCCGGCAAGATCGCTGAAATCCTGAAAGCTGAAAAGCTCATCATGATGACCAATATCGCTGGTGTGCAAGACAAGCAAGGTAATTTGCTGACCGATTTGTCGGCACGCGAAATCGATGAAATGTTTGAAGACGGCACCATCTCCGGCGGCATGCTGCCGAAGATCTCATCTGCACTGGATGCAGCTAAATCCGGCGTCAATACCGTGCATATCATTGATGGCCGCATCGAACATTCGCTGTTGCTGGAAGTGCTGACCGAACAGGCTTTCGGTACGATGATACGTTCACATTGATCCAGATTCCGTTCAAGAAAAAAGCGTAAGGACTATCTGGTCCTTACGCTTTTTTTATTTGTCCGGCGGGAATGGAATGGCGTACTTTGCCTATGCCGGTAACGATAAATGTTCAGCCTGGTACCGCGCATGCCATTTCTCGAACTCCGCTGCCGGCAGGGGGCGAGAAATCATATAACCCTGCGCGATATCGCATCCGAGGTCAGACAGTAATTTATAAGCACTTTGCTCTTCCACACCTTCGGCGATGGTTTGCATGCCCATCTTGTGCGCCAGTGTGACAGCGGCCTCGACGATGTGTACCGCACCTTTGTCATCCGGCAGGCGGCGTACGAAAGACTGGTCGATCTTGATCAGGGAAATGGGTAGCTGGTGCAGGTATTGCAGCGAAGAGTAACCGGTGCCGAAGTCGTCGATCGAGATAGTGATCTTGGCGTCGGCCAGACGGCTGAGCTCGACTATCGTGCGCGCGATGTCGGTCATCAGTGCGCCTTCCGTGACTTCTAGCTCCAGCGATTGACCGCTGACCTCATAGCGTTGCAACAGCGATAGCACCAGATCGGAGAAGCCGGGCTGTAATAAATTACGTGGCGAGATATTGACCGCTATCGGCAAGTGTATGCCTTGCTGGCGCCACGACACGATTTGTTTCATAGCCTGTTCCAGCGCGAACTCCGTGATCAGATTGATCAGCGTACTTTGTTCTGCACGTGGAATGAAAATCCCTGGAGGGATATTGCCGCGTTCCGGGTGCTTCCAGCGCATCAGCGCTTCCACGCTGTGGATTTCACCGGTGCGTATGCAAATCTTGGGCTGGTAATGCAGTGATAGCTGGCCTTCCTTGATCGCACTCATCAGGCTGCCGAGAATAGACAGGTTTTCTTTGGCAAAGTTACTGGTTTCGGGACTATAGGCAACGCAATCCAGTGCTTCGTCATCGGCCGAGATCAGTGCTGATTCGGCACGTTGCAGGTAAAACTCGGGAGCTTGTATGACCTTGCTGAAGGTGGCGTAACCGAGGCGGGAATCGGCGTGGATCGGGATGGCGTTGAACTGATACGGTTGTCGTGCGCCCCTGACTAAATCTGCCAGTAGCAGCGGTATGGTTTGGGCATCCCGATTTTTGATCAGGATGCCTAACTGCTCTGGTTCGATGCGGTAGACCTGGACTTTGTCTTGCAAGATGTTGGTGTAACGCGCCGCGGATTGCCGTATGACTTCTTCTATGACCTCAAAGCCAAATGCAGACTTCAGTTCCATTGCATTCTGGAGTGAGACGACTACCAGGATATGCAGGTTGGCGTTATTTTTTACTTTAGGGAGTTGGGTGAGTGTATCCAGTAGGGCGTTGCGGTTTGGCAGCTGGGTCGCAAGGTCGTGGCGCGCTATCCATTTCAGGTGGCGCAGGTAGGACCTGACGCTGTCACTGGCTCCGCCGCACGCAAAGCCAACCAGCATGAAAAACCCGGTGCGGTACAGCCAGTTGATAGTCGCCTGCATTTCGCCGGTACTGACATCGATCGGCATCACGGGACCGAGGGCAATGCCGCCTATCATGCCGACGACCAGGCCGCCGCGCATGCCAAATACAAAGCCTGCCAGCATAATCGGCAGGTACATCGAATGGGAATAAACGAATTTGATGCCGCCGGTGGCGTATACCAGCGCATAGACGCTGCAGACCAGCACGATGAGCAAAGGGACCATGGCAATGCGTATCCCCCGTATATGCTGGGATAGCCATTCGAACAAGCGCATTGTGTTCATCAGACATTCCTTTGTAAGGCAACATCAGTGTGGTGCTGGCTAAAACAGGTCAAGCAATTGACACAGGTAATACCGGGGTGATGCGCGCTACACGCTATGGCTAGCGGAGGAGTACGCGACGCCAGATGAGGCGTCGCTTAATGAGATATTTCTTGAAAACATGTTGCCACGGGAAAATAAATTGCGCAAATAATGTTTGCTTTGTGGCATCTTTTGTGGGGTGGGGCGGCTTGGCATGCCCTTTGATTAGTACAGTTTTTCTACCTTATAACCCGCCTGGCGTAATAGGCCGGGTACTCCCTGTTCCCCCAGTAAATGCAGGGCGCCGACTGCGACGAAGCTGTGTTTGTCGGTTTTCAGCAAAGTTTCGACTTGCTTTGCCATGGCAGGATTGCGCTGGTCCAGCAAGACTTTTTGCAAGAAGCGATCCGAGGCATTTTCACCTTTTTGCATTTCCTGCAGGGCGGCATCCAGTGCTCGTGCATCCGCGATTTGCCAGGCCTTGATCAGGTCCAGCGCTTTTTTCATTGCAGTACCGTTGGCTAACTCGGTCAGGTTCTCTACCAGATACTCTTCTTGCTCGGCGTCGCTCATGCTATCGAATAGTGACAACTGATAATCTGCCGTTTCCAGTTCCTGCACGACTTTCTTTTGTTTTTCTGCCAGTGACAGAAAGTGTAGTTCTATGCCTTGTTCAGTCGGGAAACCTTGCCGTGCCATTTCCTGTACCAGCAAGAGATTCGCCACCATCCACGGTTTCATGCGGGAGATGCTTTCAAATGATGTGTCGTAGCGGCGCAAGGCCTGGCGTAACTGTGCGCTGGCATCCGCCGATAAATGCTGGTTGATGGTTTGTCCGGCCGGATAAATGCCATGGCGCATAATGGCCAGGCGCATCGCTGTGCTGTTGCGTATATCGACTTCGATGACCAGTTTCTTGGCGGCCGAGAAGGCGCGTGTCACTTGCGGTTCGAGTGGGTAAAATGCAGTCTTGCCGACATGCACAGTGCCAAACAGATAGCTGGTATTGCCACGATATGTGACGCGATACAGCGTGCCGCGCTGAGGGATGGATTGCTTTTGTGCGGCGGAGGTGGCAGTACTGGTTGTCGGGTTATCAGCTTGTGCGCCTGGATTGAATAAGCCTAACAGCGCGGTGAAAACAAAAACGATGGTACGACGCATGCAACTCCCTTAATTGATTTGAATACCCGATATATAGATAACGAATATAGACGATGCCCAAGCTGACCTGGCTGTTCGACCTGGATAACACGCTGCATAACGCATCGC
>JBEBUE010000010.1:0-16601 GCA_040393485.1 Herminiimonas sp. | reverse complement strand
TGCGTATAACCGACATCGCGCAAGACATCACGGCGTGACTGGATACGGTAACTCTCAAACAAGCGATCATCGATGCCGTTCAATGGATATTTGCCCAAGCCCATCACCATTTGGGTCGGAATCGCGTCGGCGACATCATTGAAATCACCCATGACGACGATGGGTTTGCGCTGCACCTGTTTTATATCGGATAGCAAATGACGTAAGCCCAGTGCATCGGTGCCACGCCGTATCAGTGAACGCAACATGGCGATGCCGGTCTGGTCCGGTAATTCATCGTCGAGATCGTTGCGGTAATCCGGCAGCTTAGACTTCAAGTGACAGACGAAAACATCGATTGCCAGTCCGGGTGCGGCTTCTACCTGCGCATGCAGGATGGGACGTGTGAAATGTGTGACCGGATGGGCGACACCGGGTAGCGTGATTGCCAGTTGATGCGGTAAAACACGAAAAACCGTAGCCTCTGACAGTACCGGCAAACGCGTGATGAGGGCGACGCTGGGCGTCAGGTGGTCGGCATCGGGGTCGGGGTCAAAGCCCAGCTGTTGCGCGTTCCGATATTTCTGGGTTTTTGCCAGCACATCGGTCAGCGCCTGCTGGGAAAAGATTTCCTGCAGTCCGATGACGTCGGCATCCAGCCGGTCCAGCTGTTGCGCTATCCAGCTAATCTTGGCATCGTATTCTTCGGCAGAATACGGAATCTGGTCTTCATAGTATTTCATACCCGGCAATGCCAGATTGCATACGTTGAAGGTGGCAAAGCGGAGTTCTTGTTGCATAATGTGCTCCAAATTTTATAGATGAGCGTAACACGCATGGCCAAAAAAGAGCATATTTCCGAAACGCCGGCGACCCAATGGTTGCGGCGTAACGGGGTAACTTTTTCCGAACACCCTTACGATTATGAAGAACATGGCGGAACCACGGTTTCGGCACAAAAACTGGGTGTTGATGAGCATCATGTCGTGAAAACACTGGTGATGCAGGATGAGGCTGCGAAACCACTGATCGTGTTGATGCATGGCGACCGCAAGGTCTCGACCAAAAATCTGGCGCGCCAGATCGGTTGCAAGTCGGTTGAGCCATGCAAGCCGGAAGTGGCCAACCGTCATTCCGGTTTCCTGATCGGCGGGACGTCGCCTTTCGGTACACGGAAACAGATGCCGGTCTACGTCGAGCAGAGTATCCTTGCGCTGGAACATATATATATCAACGGCGGCAGGCGCGGTTACCTGATAGGCATTGCGCCACAGGTGTTGACGGATAAACTCGCGGCCAAGCCGGTGCAGTGTGCGCTCGAAGAATAATGACGGTCGCCTGTGTGCGGCGCTAAAATACTAAAAAGGGTGGTATGAATACAGTTTTGTTTGCTCTCGGAGCATATCTGATCGGTTCGATTTCATTTGCGGTGGTTGTCAGCAAATGCTTCCGGCTGGCGGATCCGCGCAGCTACGGTTCGAAGAATCCTGGCGCGACCAATGTGCTGCGCAGCGGAAATAAAAAAGCCGCAATCCTGACCCTGCTTGGTGATGGCGCCAAAGGTTTTGTCGCGGTCTGGCTGGTCAAACACTTTGGTCCGGCCTATGGCGTGCATGAGAATGGCGTGGCGCTGGTAGCGATTGCCGTCTTCCTCGGACACTTGTGGCCAGTGTTCTTCCGCTTCGTCGGTGGCAAAGGCGTGGCGACTGCGCTCGGTGTATTGTTGGCATTGAATGGCTGGCTCGGGCTGGCAACGTTGATCACCTGGCTGGTGATCGCCTATGCATTCCGCTATTCATCATTGGCTGCACTGATCGCGAGTATCTTCGCGCCGTTCTATTACGGTCTGATGTTTGGGCCGGATGTCATTTTGCTGGCGGTGCTGGCGATGAGCATCCTTCTGGTATATCGCCACAGCAAAAATATCGGCAACCTGCTGGCCGGAAAAGAAAGCCGCCTCGGCAGCAAGAAAAAATAAAGTAACAGGCGTCGCCGGGCCGGGACGCCTTTAGATATCCCGGATACTATCGAGTGGCCAGCGTGGCTTCACATTGAACGCATAATCACGCTGTGCCGCATTCGGGTTGATTTGCAAGCGCATCGCGCCGGCGAAAGCGATCATCGCACCGTTGTCGGTGCAAAATTCCAGTTCCGGATAAAACACCTTGAAGTGCTTTTTGGCTGCTGCTGCATTGAGCGAGGCACGCAATTGCTGGTTGGCACCGACGCCACCGGCAATCACCAAACGTTTCAGGCCAGTGTGCTTCAATGCGGTCACGCATTTGGCAGTCAATACTTCAACGATGGCATCAACAAAGGCACGCGCAATATTGGCTTTGTCTTGTTCGCAGATATTCGTAGTTTGATTTTTGACGACTGTCAGCACTGCGGTTTTCAGGCCTGAAAAACTAAAGTCCAGATTCTTTGAATGCAGCATAGGGCGCGGTAGCTTATAAGCAGTCGGATCGCCGAACTCAGCCATGCGCGAAATCGCCGGACCGCCCGGATAGCCGAGACCCAGTAACTTGGCTGATTTATCAAAGGCTTCACCCGCCGCATCATCCAGCGTTTCACCCAGCATGGTGTACTGGCCGACACCGTCAACGCGCATCAATTGCGTATGGCCGCCCGATACCAGCAAAGCGATGAAAGGAAACTCCGGCGGTTCACTGGCCAGCAGCGGCGACAGTAAATGTCCTTCCAGGTGATGGATACCCAGGACCGGCTTGTCCAGCGCCAGGCCGAGACCGCAGGCGACGGAAGCGCCGACCAGCAGTGCACCGGCCAGGCCAGGGCCTTGCGTATAGGCGATGGCATCGACGGCATCGTGTTGCAGGCCGCTTTCGGCAAATACCTGTTCCAGCAATGGGATTGCGCGACGGATATGGTCGCGTGAAGCCAGCTCCGGCACCACGCCACCGTATTCCTCATGCATTTTCACCTGTGAATAAAGGGCGTGCGCAAGCAAGCCGCGTTGTGTGTCATACAACGCCAGACCCGTTTCATCACAGGACGATTCGATACCGAGAACAAGCATGGGGAGTAAAGTTGCCAAAAAGATGCAACATGTGGTGTGATTCTTGCGTGGATTGTAGCTTATTCTGATACAAGACCCTACCAATACGATTTTTTTACAGATAGCAGAATGACTAAGATTTCCCAATCAGGCTTGCAATCCTTGCGCATTGTCGTCGTCAACCCGGTGGCTCCTGAGGGTGAACTCGATGAGCATGCGCTGGCTCAGGATGAGCGTACCCGCGCATTGCGTATTGGTCTGCTGGAAGCGGGGTACAACATCATCGCTTCTTTTCCGGCCGACCTGCATTTGCCGGAGCGGGTGGCGCAGCTGCAGCCGGACATGATCATCATCGATGCCGAGTCTGATGCACGCGATGTGCTGGAACATGTAGTGATGGCGACCCGTAATGCGCGTCGGCCTATCGTGCTGTTTACGGAAGACAAGGCGCAATCTAGCATGGAAGCCGCGATGGCGGCAGGCGTCTCTGCTTATATAGTAGCGGGGCTGCAATCGGAGCGGATCAAGCCGGTCCTTGATGTCGCGCTGGCCCGTTTTAATGCCGAGCAGAAATTGCTGACCGAATTATCGGATACCAAACTCAAGCTCGCGGAACGTAAAACCATAGAGCGCGCCAAGGGTCTGCTGATGGAGCGCCATAAAATTTCCGAAGACGAAGCCTATATAAAGCTGCGCCGCATGGCGATGGATAAAAACCTGAAGCTATCGGAACTGGCGCAGCGTGTACTCGACATTGCCGACTTGCTCGGCTGAACCTCTTTGTGCACCAGTAAATCATTACTTTTACGCACTGAAGTAAGGCAACGCACAAAAAGAGAGCGTTTTAAATCATCCCATGCCTCGCTAACATTTGAAAACACCTTTATAGCGCTGGCACATCAATTGCTAATCAGTAGCTAGTACCAACGAAGGTGCTACGAACAAATCATTACCCCGGCCAATGGCGGCTGGAGTAATAAGGACAAAGGCGTCCGAGTCGCATGAGCTCTGCTTGTGCTGACCCGGGCGTCTTTTTTTTTTGTGCTTATCAGAACCGCTCTTCGAGGAAATCATGACAACGAACGACAGGAAAACCAATATGACACGACGCACAATCTTAAAAGCGGGAGCAACCATTACTGCAACCGCCTTTAGTGGTTTGGCTACACAAGGTGTGTGGGCGGCTGGTTCTGATAAGCCTGAAAAAGAAGAGGTAAAGGTCGGCTTCATTCCGTTGACCGATTGCGCTTCCGTCGTCATGGCTTCGGTCATGGGCTTCGACAAGAAATACGGTATCAAGATCGTGCCGACCAAGGAAGCATCGTGGGCGGGTGTGCGCGACAAGTTGGTCAATGGCGAACTGGATGCCGCACACGTGCTATACGGCCTGGTGTACGGCGTGCATGAAGGCATCGGCGGCGCCAAGAAAGACATGGCGGTGCTGATGGGCCTGAACAACAATGGCCAGGCGATTTCGCTGTCTAAAAAGCTGGCGGATGCCGGTGCAGTCGACGGCCCCGGATTGGCCAAATTGATGCAAATGGAAAAGCGTGAATACACCTTCGCGCAGACTTTCCCGACCGGTACACACGCCATGTGGCTGTACTACTGGCTGGCGACCTATGGCATCAATCCGATGAAAGATGCGAAGGTCATTACCGTACCGCCGCCACAAATGGTTGCCAATATGCGGGTCGGCAATATGGATGGCTTCTGTGTAGGCGAACCGTGGAATCATCGCGCGATCGTTGATGGCATCGGCATTACCGCTGCCACCACGCAAGACATCTGGAAAGATCATCCGGAAAAAGTGCTGGGCACTACTTCCGACTGGGTGGCGAAGCATCCAAACACCGCCCGCGCGCTGACAGCAGCGGTACTGGAAGCAGGTCGCTGGATCGATTCTTCGTTGTCGAACAAAAACAAAATGGCAGAAGTCATCGCTGCCAAGTCCTACGTCAACACCTCGGTTGACGTCATCAATCAGCGCATCCTGGGGCGTTACCAGAATGGCCTGGGCAAGACCTGGGACGATCCTAACTATATGAAGTTTTATAACGAAGGACAGGCGAATTTCCCTTACCTGTCTGACGGCATGTGGTTCATGACCCAACATAAGCGCTGGGGCCTGGCGAAAGGTGAGCCGGATTACCTGGGTACTGCCAAATCGGTTAACCGCATCGACCTGTACAAAGAGGCCGCAACGCTGGCGAACGTACCTGTGCCTAAGAGTCCTATGCGCTCATCCAAGCTGATCGACGGCGTGGTGTGGGATGGCAAGAATCCAAAAGCTTACGCGGAATCATTCAAGATCAAGGCATAAGGAATCATCATGAGCGCAATCATGCGTCCTGCAGAAAACGCGCCCATCTGCGCTACGACAGAAACGGAAATCGGTATGAAGTCAGAATCCGCAGATGCGGTCGTGGCCGTGGCTGCTCCGGCAGTGCCCAAGGCCAAGGCAAAATGGTCGTCGCGACCATTCTTGCTGGCTGTGCTGCCACCGATATGTGGTTTGGTGTTCCTCATCCTCGTATGGGAAATCATCTCAACACAAAGCAAAGGCATACCTTCGCCGCTGGTGACACTCCAATCTGCGCAGGCGCTGTTTGCCGATCCGTTCTATAGCAATGGCCCGAATGACCAGGGCATAGGCTGGAACATCCTGGCTTCGCTCCAGCGTGTTGGTATGGGCTTTGGCATGGCGGCGCTGGTCGGCATTCCACTGGGCTTCATGATCGGTCGCTTCAAATTCCTGTCCGGCATGTTCAATCCCATCATCAGCCTTTTGAAACCGGTGTCGCCGCTGGCATGGTTGCCTATCGGCCTGCTGGTATTCAAGGCAGCAGACCCGGCGGCGATCTGGTCCATCTTCATTTGCTCTATCTGGCCGATGATCATTAATACCGCAGTCGGTGTGCAACGTGTGCCGCAGGACTACATGAATGTGGCCAAAGTATTGCAACTGTCGGAGTGGAAGATCGTGAGCAAGATCCTGTTCCCATCTGTCCTGCCTTACATGCTGACCGGCGTACGTCTCGCCATCGGTACTGCCTGGCTGGTGATCGTCGCGGCAGAAATGCTGACTGGTGGCGTCGGTATCGGTTTCTGGGTATGGGATGAATGGAACAACCTGAATGTGCCGCACATCATCATCGCCATCGTCGTCATAGGTGTCGTCGGTCTGATACTTGAGCAAATCCTGGTTGGTATCGCCCGCGCATTCACTTACGAAGATGTAAAAAGCTGATCGCCGGATAAGCAGCAGTCGCACCCGTACAGCAACAGACAAATACAGGAACCATCATGGATAGCATCAACAGCAAGTTCATCGATATTCAACAGGCAGAAATGTCCTTCACTACCAAGAAGGGTGTTTTCAATGCGTTGACCAACGTCAACCTGACCGTCAGCAAAGGCCAATTCATTACGCTGATCGGTCACTCCGGTTGCGGCAAATCGACGCTGCTCAACCTGATCGCCGGCTTGACGCAAGCGACCGGCGGCATGTTGTTGTGCGGGAATCGTGAAATCGCCGGACCATCGCCGGAGCGTGCGGTCGTATTCCAGAACCATTCGTTGCTGCCGTGGCTGACTTGCTATGAGAACGTGTATCTCGCAGTGGAACGCGTTTTCGGTGCGGCCGAAAGTAAGGCTGAACTGAAGGCGCGTACCAAGGCAGCACTGGCCCTGGTTGGTCTCAGCCACGCTGAACAAAAACGTCCGAATGAAATCTCCGGCGGCATGAAGCAACGCGTTGGCATTGCACGTGCCTTATCGATGGAGCCTAAGGTCTTGCTGATGGACGAACCGTTCGGCGCACTTGATGCGCTGACCCGTGCGCATTTGCAGGACGAGCTGATGAAAATCGTCGCCGCTACCGATTCGACCGTCGTCATGGTGACGCACGACGTGGATGAAGCGGTGCTGCTGTCTGATCGCATCGTCATGCTGACCAACGGCCCGTCCGCCACCATAGGCGAAATCCTCGAAGTAAAACTGGAGCGCCCACGTGAGCGCGTGATGCTGGCGCAGGATCCTTTGTATTCGCAATACCGTACTGCGGTGCTGGAGTTCCTCTACCACCGTCAATCGCATCCGGTCGCGGCGTAGTCAATATAAAAATATCCGGAAAAATTCAGGAGAAGCATGATGGAAAAAATGAAGCTCGTAATGATAGGCAACGGCATGGCCGGCGTACGCACGCTGGAAGAGTTGCGCAAAATCGCACCGGACGTCTATGACATTACCGTGTTTGGTGCAGAAGCCTATGCCAACTACAACCGTATCCTCTTGTCGCCGGTGCTGGCGGGTGAGCAAACCATCAAGGACATTATGCTCAATGATGTCGACTGGTATGCCGAGAACGACATTAAGCTGCACCTCGGGAAAAAGATTGTCGAAATAGATCGCGTCAAACGTCTGGTCATCGCCGATGACGGTACGGTCGCACCCTATGACCGCCTGCTGATGGCGACTGGTTCCAATCCTTTCATGTTGCCTATCCCGGGCAAAGATTTGGAGGGTGTCATTTCCTATCGCGATATCCAGGACACCAACGCGATGATCGAAGCGGCCAAGGTACACAAGCAAGCCATCGTCATCGGCGGTGGCTTGCTCGGCCTGGAAGCGGCGAATGGCCTGAAGCTGCGCGGTATGGAAGTGACTGTCGTGCACCTGCCAGCGACGCTGATGGAGCGTCAGCTCGACGAAGCTGCAGGCAAGATGTTGCAAAAATCGCTGGAAGACCGGGGCCTGAATTTTTTGTTGGGCAAGAATTCACAAGAAATCATCAGCGATGCGAACGGTCGCGTGCAAGCTTTGCGTTTTACTGACGGTACAGAAGTTCCGGCACAACTGATCGTGATGGCTGTTGGTATCCGTCCAAATACCACGCTGGCTGAATCTGCCGGGCTGTATTGCAACCGCGGCATCGTCGTCAACGACACCATGCAAACGTATGATCCGCGCATTTACGCAGTTGGTGAATGCGTGAATCATCGTGGCACCGCTTATGGCCTGGTCGCACCCTTGTTTGAAATGGCCAAAGTCTGTGCGAATCATTTGGCTAACTACGGCATAGGTCGTTATCAGGGTTCAGTCACGTCAACCAAGTTGAAAGTAACCGGCATCGATTTATTCTCGGCCGGTGAATTCCTCGGTGGCGAAGGCACGGAAGAAATCCTGTTGTCCGATCCTATCGGCGGCGTCTATAAAAAATTGGTGCTCAAAGACGACAAGCTGATCGGTGCTTGCCTGTACGGCGACACCGTCGATGGCAGCTGGTACTTCAACCTGCTGCGCGAAGGTAAAGACATCAGCGAGATTCGCGACACCCTGATGTTTGGTGAAGCCAACACCGGCCGTCCCGGCGACGTCGGTCACGAAGGTTTCAGCAAGGCGGCTGCGATGCCTGATACCGCTGAAGTATGCGGCTGCACCGGTGTGTGCAAAGGCACGATCGTCAAAGCGATCAAGGAGAAGGGTTTGTTCACGATAGAAGACGTGCGCAAACACACCAAGGCTTCCGCATCCTGTGGTTCCTGCACGGGTCTGGTTGAGCAAATCATCATGGCGACGGCAGGTGGTGATTACTCTGCGTCGACCAAAGCCAAACCGATGTGCGGCTGTACCGACCATACCCATCAGGAAGTGCGTGATGCGATCAAGGCCGAGAAGCTGCTGACGGTTGCCGGCGTGATGGCACATATGAATTGGCGCACGCCGAATGGCTGCTCCAGCTGCCGCCCCGGCATCAATTACTACCTGATTTCGACCTGGCCGCATGAAGCGATAGACGATCCGCAATCGCGTTACATCAATGAACGGGCACATGCGAACATTCAGAAAGATGGCACCTTTTCTGTCATCCCACGCATGTGGGGCGGCGAAACGAATTCATCCGAATTACGTCGCATCGCTGATGTCGTCGACAAGTTCAAGATTCCTACCGTCAAGGTCACAGGCGGCCAGCGCATCGATTTGCTGGGCGTGAAGAAGGAAGACTTGCGCGCAGTCTGGCAAGACCTCGGCATGCCATCGGGTCTCGCTTACGCCAAGGGTTTGCGTACCGTGAAAACCTGTGTCGGTTCTGAATGGTGCCGTTTCGGTACCCAGGATTCCACCAGGATGGGGCAGCAACTGGAACATCAACTGGCACGCATGTATGCACCGCACAAGGTCAAGCTTGCGGTCTCGGGTTGTCCGCGTAACTGCGCTGAAGCCGGCATCAAAGACGTCGGCGTAATCGGTGTTGATTCCGGTTGGGAAATCTACGTTGGTGGTAACGGCGGGATTAAAACCGAAGTGGCTGAATTCTTCGTCAAACTCAAAACGCATGAAGAAGTATTGGAATACGCCGGTGCCTTCTTGCAGTTGTATCGCGAAGAAGGCTGGTACCTGGAGCGTACCGTGCATTACCTGGCGCGCGTCGGACTGGATTATGCGAAGCGGAAGGTAGTGGAGGATGCGGAAAACCGCAAGGCACTCTACGAGCGTTTGTTGTTCTCGCTGGATGGCGAACCTGATCCATGGCATGAACCGGAAAAAGCGATGGTTGATACACGCCAGTTTGAACCGTTGTCGGTTTAACTCCTTAATCTTTTATATCAAGGTCATTTTATGTCTCAGCAATGGAAAGCAATTTGCAAAGTGACGGATATTCCAGTGCTCGGTTCGCGCGTCGTCCATAGAGCCAATCAGCCGAATGTCGCGATTTTCCGTAATAGCGAAGACAAGGTGTTTGCCTTGCTGGATCGCTGTCCGCACAAGGGCGGTCCGTTATCGCAAGGCATCGTCTTTGGCGAGCGCGTTGCCTGTCCGTTGCATAACTGGAATATCCAGCTGGACTCCGGCTGTGCGGTCGCACCGGACGAAGGCTGCACGCAAAAATTCAGCGTCAAGCTGGAGGGCGGTATGGTCTTTCTGGATGCCGCTGAATTGAATGTCATCATGCTTATTGAGGTTGCCGCTGCATGAATGCGCCTGTGCCATCCGCTGCCGCTTTAGTCGCGGAGCCGCTTGTCGTGGCTCCCTTGACAGAAACTAAAGCCACCTGCTGTTACTGCGGGGTAGGCTGCGGCGTGCTGGTGCAAAGTGATGGTGAGAAAGTAGTTGCGGTACGCGGTGACCCGGATCATCCGGCCAACCTCGGGCGTTTGTGCACCAAGGGCAGCACCCTGCATTTGACCGCACGTCCGGCGCTGCAGCAACAGGCTCGTGCCTTGTATCCGGAATTGCGGCTGGCACGGTCGGATCAGCGTGAACGCGCTTCGTGGGCAACCACGCTGGATTTCCTGGCGAATAAATTTGCCGCGACCATACGCGACCACGGGCCGGATAGCGTGGGCTTTTACTTGTCCGGTCAATTGCTGACTGAGGACTACTACGTATTTAACAAGCTGGCGAAAGGCCTCATCGGCACCAATAATGTCGATACCAATTCACGCCTGTGCATGTCCAGTGCCGTCGCCGGTTACAAGCAGACCCTGGGCGCAGATGCGCCACCACCATGCTATGAAGATATCGATCAGGCCGATGTTATTTTTCTGGTCGGATCGAATACGGCGTATGCACACCCTATTATTTATCGCCGCATAGAAGATGCACGCAAAGCGAACCCTGAGCTAAAGGTCATCGTTGCAGATCCGCGTCGTACCGATACGGCGCGCGAAGCAGATTTATTCCTGCCTATCCTGCCCGGTACCGACGTTGCACTCTTCAATGGCATGTTGCACATCTGCCTGTGGGAAGATTTGATTGATGTCGATTACATCGCCGCGCACACGGAAGGCTTTTCCGAACTGAAGCAAACGGTACGCGAGTACACGCCGAAGATGGTTGCCGAGATATGCGGCATCAATGAACAAGACTTGATGCAGGCAGCGCGCTGGTTCGGTAAGGCAAAAGCGGCACTCTCCATGTACTGCCAGGGTTTGAACCAGTCGTCTTCCGGCACGGCGAAGAACGCGGCGCTGATCAATTTACATCTGGCCACCCATCAAATCGGCAAACCCGGTGCGGGTCCGTTCTCGCTGACCGGCCAGCCCAATGCGATGGGTGGACGCGAAGTAGGTGGGCTGGCGACCATGTTGTCCGGCCACCGTGACCTGAACAATCCACAGCATCGCGCGGAGATTGCCGCATTGTGGGGGATAGAGTCGGTGCCGGAAAAGCCGGGCAAGAGTGCGGTGGAAATGTTTGAAGCAGTGCGCACTGGCGAGATCAAACTGATCTGGATCGTTTGTACCAATCCGGCGCAGTCCATGCCTGAGCAGGCGATGATACGTGAAGCCTTGCGCAATGCCGAGCTGGTCGTGGTACAGGAAGCGTATCGCACCACGGCCAGCTGCGATTACGCGGATGTGCTGTTGCCTGCTTCGACCTGGAGTGAGAAGGAAGGCACGGTAACCAATTCGGAACGCCGCATTACTCGCTTCAAATCAGTCCTGCCCAAGCTTGCGGAATCAAAACATGATTGGGAAATCGCGGTGGCTTTTGCACGCAAGCTGGAAGTACTGATGGGCAAGCATCAGTCGCTGTTTCCGTTCAGCTCCACCGAAGAAATCTGGAATGAGCATAGGGAATCAACTCGTGGTCGTGACCTGGATATCACCGGTTTAAGTTTCAAGATACTGGAAGAGCAGGGACCACAGCAATGGCCGTATCCGGAAGGCGCGACGCAAGGTAAAAAGCGTTTGTATGAGGATGGCATCTTCCCGACCGCATCAGGACGGGCAAAATTCGTCAATACAGCCTATCAGCCTGTTGTTGATCGTGTTGACGCACGTTATCCCTTCCATCTGACTACTGGCCGCCTGCGCGATCAATGGCACGGCATGAGCCGTACCGGTACGGTGGCGCAATTGTTTGCGCATGCAGCAGAACCTTCGGTCGCGATGTCGAAAACCGATATGGAGCGGCGTCAATTGCATAACGGTGACCTGGTGCATGTCACGAGCAAACACGGTTCGCAGATTTTCCCGGTGGCATTGGGTGAGGACATGCGCGCGGGCCAGGTTTTTATCGGCATGCACTGGGGTGAGGAATATGTATCCGGCCGGGGGCACGACGGCGCTGGCAGTCATGGCGTGAATTCACTGACCTCACCGGCATATGATCCGAGCTCCAAGCAGCCGGAACTCAAACATGCTGCAGTCAAGATATTGAAGACAGAGTTCCCATGGCGCTATGTCATCTTTGGCTGGATGGACGAAGCGAAGCTGCTGACACTGCAAGCGGGCTTGCGTCCGTTTATGCGCAAGTTCGCCTACGCTTCCTGCACCCTGTTCGGGCGCGATAAGGTTGGCGTGTTATTCCGCGCCGCCGATGATTACAGTGCCGCGCCAGAGTTGCTGGAGCAGATAGAAAAAATGTTTGGCATCGCCGGAACCCAGGTGTTGCGTTACGACGATCATAAGCGTGGCCATGCGCGTCACATCCTGGTTGAGGACGGCAAACTGCAGGCAGTTGCGCTGGCCGGTGATATATCTGCGCAAGCATGGCTGAAGGAGTATCTGGAAGGTGAGCAGGCGGTGAGTAGCCTGGGTCGGCTGTTGTTGATGCCGTCGAATAAGGCGCCGCAGAATTTCAAATCGCGTGGCCGCATTGTCTGCAATTGCTTCAATGTAGCGGAGACTGAAATTAATGATGCATTGATGTCGATGTCCGGTGCACCCGATGTACGCCTGCAAGCTTTGCAGCAGAAATTGAAATGCGGCAGTAACTGCGGTTCCTGCGTACCTGAGCTGAAAAAAATGATCGCCAGCCAGGCCAGTCCTGCGCAAGCAGCCTGAGTTGTTTAACTCTTGTGCAATGCTGCGGGTGCTGCATTTGCAGCTTAGCCCTTTCGTCCATCCATCCTTCGTAGTACCCTCTGCGGATGCAAAATCCAACTCACACTGAAGCATTCCCCGCCGCTCGTTTCATCAAGGAAATCGGACGTGGTGTCAAAGGCGCACGTAGCTTGTCACGCGACGACGCCTATCAACTCTATGCAGCCATGCTGGATGGCCGCGTCTCCGACCTGGAGATGGGCGGCATCATGCTGGCAATGCGCATTAAAGGCGAATCGATCGATGAAATTGCCGGCTTCCTGGATGCGGCGGAGCAATCGTTCGAAGCATTGCTAGCACCGCAAGGTGAGTACGCACCGATCGTGCTGCCTAGTTACAACGGCTCGCGCCAGATGCCTAATCTCACGCCCTTGCTGGCCTTGTTGCTGGCACGTGAGGGTGCGCCAGTGTTGATACACGGCGTGACTATCGATCCGGGGCGGGTAACGACTGCCGAGATCCTGCGCGAGATGGGCTATCCGGTATCGCATACTGCGGAACAGGCGATGCAAGAGTTTGCGCGTCATGCGCCGGTCCTGATGCCTATCGAAGATCTTGCTCCACGCCTGTCACGCCTGCTGGCCATGCGGCGCATACTTGGCGTGCGCAATTCGACGCATACGGTGGTTAAGCTGATGCAACCATTTGCACAGCCAGCCTTGCGCCTGACTTCGTACACGCATCCGGAGTACCTGACCATGCTGACCGGTTACTTCACTACGGCAGCACCGCCAGAGCGCGGTGAAGCATTCCTGATGCGCGGTACCGAAGGTGAAACCGTCGCTAACGCAAAGCGCGCACAACAGATCAATTGGATACACGATGGTGAATGCACGATTTTGGTGCAAAGGCAGGAGCCGGTCGATGACATGCCGCCTTTGCCGGCTGAACGCGACGCCGTGACGACGGCAAGATGGATAGAAGCCGCGCTGCGCGGCGAGCAGCCGATACCGGTATCCATTTCAGAGCAGGTGGAACAGTGTTTGCTTGTAGCTAAGAACCTAAAAAGCAAACAAGGTGTGCAAGATGGAGCAGCGAATCGAGCAGCAACTACAGCAAGCGGCAGCTAAGGTTTATCTGGTCGGCGCGGGACCCGGCGATCCGGACTTGCTGACCCTCAAGGCAGTCAAAGCTATCGCACGTGCAGACGTGATCCTGATCGACGATCTGGTCAATCCGGACGTGCTGCAATATGCGCCGCCGACCGCGCGCATTGTCAACGTCGGTAAACGCGGCGGCTGCCAGCAAACCCCACAAGAATTTATAGAGCGCCTGATGCTGTCCGAAGCGCAAGCAGGGCAATGCGTGGTGCGCCTCAAAGGCGGCGATCCGTTCATTTTCGGACGCGGTGGCGAAGAGCGCGATCACTTGCAGGCGGCTGGCATCGAAGTCGAAGTTGTCAATGGCATCAGCAGCGGACTCGCTGCGCCTGCGTCGATAGGCGTGCCTCTCACGCACCGCGACTGGAGCCAGGGTGCGATCTTCATTACCGGCCATGGCAAGAATGCCGAATCGAATCCTGACTGGACTACGCTGGCGAAGCTGAACCTGACGCTGGTGATTTATATGGGTATCGCACGTTGCGCCGAAATCCAGGGCGCCTTGCTGGCTGGCGGCAAGTCAGGCGAAACGCCGGTAGCGGTGATCCAATCAGCAACCGGGGTGGCACAAGCACAATTGATCACGACCTTGTCAGCCTTGCCGCAGGCACTGGCAGGATCAGGCATAGGCAGCCCCGCGATTATCGTCATCGGCGACGTCGTGCGTTGCGCGATGAAGGAGAGGACATCAACATCTGTGCAGACCTTGCGTGACGCAGTTCTTGCACAACTGACAGCATAGAAATTAAAACAAGCGGCTGGCTGGAGCCAGCTGCGCTTACAATCACGGCTTATTTCCATTTGTAGTAAGCCATGACTAAACAGTTTGATGTTGCCGTAATCGGCGCCGGTGCAGCGGGCATGATGTGCGCATCAGTTGCCGGCCAGCGCGGCAAAAGCGTAGTGCTGATTGATCACGCAGCCAAACTCGCAGAGAAAATCCGTATCTCCGGCGGCGGGCGCTGCAACTTCACCAATATAGACGCCACGCCGCAAAACTTCCTTTCGCAAAATCCACATTTTTGCAAAAGCGCCTTATCGCGCTATACGCCACAGGACTTCCTCGCGCTGATGAAGCGCTATCGCATCGCGTATCACGAGAAGCATAAAGGCCAATTGTTTTGCGATAACTCGGCAGAAGACATCATCAGCATGCTGAAAGCCGAGTGCGCGCTCGGCAATGTGTCGTGGCGCATGCCGTGCACGGTGGTGTCTATCAGTAAAAGCGGCGAGCAGTTCAGGATAGAAACGAATACCGGCGACATCATTGCGAATAGCCTGGTCATTGCGACCGGCGGTTTATCGATACCGAAAATAGGTGCGACTGACTTTGCTTATCGCATCGCCAAGCAGTTCGATTTGAAAATGGTCGAGCCGCGTCCGGGCCTGGTGCCGCTGACCTTCGATGCTAACGCCTGGCAACCTTTCGTGCCCTTGTCCGGCATCGCCTTGCCGGTCGAAGTCGAAACCGGCGCGAAAAAAACGCGTGGTTACTTCAAGGAAGACTTGCTCTTCACGCATCGCGGCTTGTCCGGCCCGGCTATCCTGCAGATATCCAGCTTCTGGCAACCGGGCACGCCACTGACTATTAATCTGGTGCCAGAAACCGACATCGCCGAAGCATTGATAGAAGGCAAGTCCAGCAGCAAGAAAAACCTCGGCAATCAATTGGCGCAATGGCTGCCGTCGCGCCTTGCAGATGAATGGCTGGCGGTCAACGGCTTCAAGGCTGACGCGCGCGTGGCCGACATGCAGGACAAACAATTGCGTAGTCTGGGTGCCTCGCTCAACCAGTGGAGCATTATTCCGAATGGCTCCGAAGGCTACCGCAAAGCGGAAGTCACGCTGGGTGGCGTCGACACACGTGAACTGTCGCAACAAAGCATGATGGTGAACAAGGTGCCGGGTTTGCACTTCATCGGCGAATCGGTCGATGTCACAGGCTGGCTCGGCGGTTATAACTTCCAGTGGGCGTGGGCGTCGGGTGTTGCTGCGGGGCAAGCTGTTTAATCTTGTGCAAGGCTACTGACACCTATTGTCAGTAGGGCAAGCTATGCTGTCAGCTGTTTACATATACCTATAGGAGCGGCTGATGAGCAGTGAAAACCCCAGCATCATTTCCCACGTTTCCATCGGTACCAATCAATACGAAAAGGCCAGGGCCTTTTACGATACCGTGCTGGCGACGCTGGATATCAAAGTCGTCATGGAGCATCCGGGCGCGGTTGCTTACGGCCGCCAGTACCCCGAATTCTGGGTGCAGACGCCGCATAACGGCAAACCGGCAGAGATAGGCAATGGTTTCCATATGGGCTTCATCGCCACCAGCAAGGAGCAGGTGCATGCTTTTTATGATGCCGCGCTGGCGGCTGGCGCTAGCGATGACGGCGCGCCGGGTCCACGTCCGCTGTACGGCGACCCGTATTACGGCTGCTTTGTCCGGGATCCGGAAGGGCACAAGCTGGAAGCCGCATACTGGGATGCCGACCTTAGCCTGAAGCTATACGGACACTAAGCCAGCCTGCATGGGGCCTGGCGCCGCAAGTGTGGCGTTTTGGCCCCGTATTCGTTTGGGGTTGAATAAAGAGCCTTCCCTTTGTGGAACAAGGCTGCTATAATCTTCGACTCACTACCCAACATTGGTTTACATTTACATGACCACTATCCGCCTTA
>JBEBUE010000009.1:0-16604 GCA_040393485.1 Herminiimonas sp. | reverse complement strand
CGACCATTCGACCTTCATGGCGCCGATCAACGCGTTCATGACGCTGTTCTCCAGCTTGCCGGACAAGCCTTACCACGATGTCGACAGCTATCCGGAACTGAAGAAGCTGGCCGACCAGTGGGAAGTCATCCGCGACGAAGCGGTGGCGCTGCAAAGCGAAGGTGGCATCAAGGCTTCGGCCAAGATGGATGATGCCGGTTTCAACTCTTTCTTCCGCCGCGGCTGGACCCGTTTCTACCTGAAGTGGTACGGTGACAGCCATCCATCGGCGATCGCACGTTGCCCGCGCACGGTCGAGATCCTCGACTCCATCCCATGCATCAAGGCAGCGATGTTCGCGCAATTGCCACCGGGTGCGGATCTCGGCAAGCACCGTGATCCGTATGCAGGTTCGCTGCGCTATCACCTCGGCCTGGTCACACCTAATGATGATCGTTGCTTCATCAATGTCGATGGTATCGATTACAGCTGGCGCGACGGCGAAGCGGTGATCTTCGATGAAACCTATATCCACTGGGCCGCCAACAATAGCGACAAGAACCGCATCATTCTGTTCTGCGATCTGGAACGCAAGATGAAGTGGAAATGGGCGCAAGCGATTAACCACTGGTTCAGCAACACCGTCATGTCGGCGACTGCTGCACCCAACGATATGGAAGATCGCACCGGCGGCGTGAATCGCGCGTTCAAGAATATTTATGCGATCCGTGCCAACGGCAAGAAGCTGAAGGCTTACAACAAGCCGCTCTACTATTTGGTGAAGTGGTCCATCCTGCTTGGCATCGTCGCTGCCATCATCATGATTTAATGCTGACAGATATCAACAAAAAAGCTCGCTACGGCGGGCTTTTTTATTGCCCCTTATAAGCGAAGCGGCACGCAAATAAAAATGGCCTGGTTGCCCAAGCCATTAATCATGATTACAGATGGATATCTAGTGATGCACGGCGGGGATTTCTAGCCGCTTGTTCCAGGCAGTTACTGCATTTTCGCTATTCTTGGCTTCCGTGTTGCCGCTGAAATGCGCAGTATTGTGATTGAGGGTGCAACTTTCACTCGTGCAATGCACGTAGCTGTAAGGCAATTCGGATTCAAGGTAATGGGCTTCTTTCAGTTCTGCTTTGCTGCCGCAAAACGGACAGGATTTCAGTGCTTTATCCATTTTTTTCCTCCAAGTGATTGCGTTATATCTCTCAGTTTGGTTCCAACGTTTGATAACTTGGATACTCAAGAGTTCAGCCGAATTCCCCTTAATAAAAATGAGTTGTTGTTGACGCCTGATGAAAGGCTGCTGAACGACTGCTGTTCCGCAGCCACTCGATTTAAATTCTAGTACAAATTCAAAAGTAAAGTTTGAAGTAAAAGAGATAACCCTATTACTTGTGTCGATATAGCCGCATAACTTAATTGGTCCCGCCCAGCGCATCGCATTTCAGCTGGTCCGTCGGCCACGGCTGCACATGCAGGCGCTGACCCGCTACCTCCAAGTCCTCAAACATGGGCGGCGTTCTACGGAAGCGTCCGGCAGCCAACGCCTCCGTTACTTCCTTGCATCCGGCGCTGCCCGTCATGGTTCCGGCGGGCTTCCACGAACTGTCGGTTTGCAGTGCGAACACAACCAATTGACCGTAATCCTGTACATTTTTTAACAGGATTTCGGTTTTGCCATCGCCATTCAAATCCAGTACGTAGGCATTACATTTACTATCCTGTAACTTAAGGCAGTCCGGCAGTAAATAACTGCGCCCGCCATGGCCCCAGTCCTGCTTGAGGAAGGCTTCCGGCAAGGTCTGTCCCTGCGGCCAGACAGTAATGTTGGCGCCGCGTGACTGGCTGTTCGCATTTGCCTGCTCGCGGCTCCAGCGATTTTTCTTTTCCAGCGCGGCAGTGGCACGTTTGCTGATCAATGCAGCATCCGGACCTTCGGCTTTTTCCTTGAACGCCTGCAAGGCACGATCACCATAACGTGCACCTTCAAAGCGCAGGTATTCAAAATCAAACTTATCCGCGCTGACCTGGCCGGACTGCAAGCGTGCCAGTTGATTGGCGACCGAGATCCGCGCCGGATCTGCGACGGGTGTAAACAATGCCAGCAGCGTCGCCAGAATCAGGAACGACGTCAGGACATTGACGGCAGCTATACGCATTAGCCAGACTGAGCGCTCCAGCGCCGCCCACAGGTAACCGCTGGCGTAGCATGTTGCAACCAACAAACAGGCTGCGGCAATCACGCGGTCATGGCTCCAGCCATATTGCTGCACACGCAAAGTCAGCGAATAGATAGCGATCAGCGTCATCGGCAACAAAAGTACGCAGGCCAGCCTTGCGCTGACACGCAGTACTCGCGCCACTTCCTTGCCTACTTCACCGCCCTGGAATGCCGCATTGATGAGTATCACTAGAGTCGCGCTGGCGCCGAGCAAGACCGAAGTCGCATGGCGCGTCGCCCATAAAGGTTCCAGTCCAGTCAACGGCAGGGTCAGCAAAAAGCCGCCTACGATCAGAGTCGTGATCGGCAACAACCAGGACATCAGTACCAGCAACAGGCTGCGTATGCCACGCACGATGCCGGGCCGCACATCGGTAATGTGCAAGGCAGTAGAGAAGGCAAAGGTAATGACTGGAATGACAAACCAGGATTGTTCCATCAACTCTTGCAGGAACTTGACCTTGACCAGCATAAACAACATAGCGCCCAACCACAGGATCAGCCACAGCACCGCGACAAACAGCAAGGAGAACTTGATCTGGATGATCAGCTTCCAAGCCGTTTCAAAGTAAGTCGGATAACGGGCGATGCGTTTTTCATCGGCTGCAGCGGCGAGTACCAGGGCGTGTGCAATATAAAAACCGCCGGTGACGAATAACAGCACCAGGGGTGAAGGCGTACGGCGTGATCCGCTAGCGCCAAACAAATCGTTGCTGTCGATAAAGCCTATGCGCCAGATATCGTAGACACCCATCAACACACATATCAGGGCGGCGATTATCATCCAGATCCACATCCGGCGTGCATTCAGGTGTCCCAGCGCGGAGATGAAGAGCACCGGCACGAAGACAAAGATCATCGTCAACGGTGAGAATAAATAACCGTTGGTCGATGGCCAGAATTTCTCTTTCAGGCTGTAATAGAGCGCATACAGGATCACGCCTTGCAACAAACCCGTCAGCAAGCGCAGACGTGCTACACGACTGGTAACGATGGCTTTGGGTATGGAGAGTTCTTCATCTGCCGTATGCATAGTTGGTCTCGCTGAAAATTGTCGGATGCGGAACGCAAGGCTGATCTTACCGAATTATTGCGGCAGACAAGGCTCATTTTCCTGCACCCGACAGCATCCGGCGAAAACGCAGGCCTGCCGGCCTATCCTCTGCTTAAAACCGGTGCTGGATGCCGGCCATCATACCGGTCTGGTTGTCGGCAAAACCTTTGTCATCCCGCGATACACCGGTCAGCTGGCCGTTCTTCGCCTTGGCGTAAGCGGCAGTTAAATACAGATCCGTGCGTTTCGACAATGCATACTTCGCGCGCAGTGTGAGCATATATGGATCCGCATCGGTATTGGCGGCGACGTTCTTGATGTCCTGATAGGAGAGCAGGGCGATCAGGGTCAGCGCCGGGGTGCTTCTGTATGTGAGGCCGCCCCAGTAGAAGTTGCTGCGCAAGTCGGCGGCATTGTTTGCAAACGTCTTTTTGTAATTGCGATAGCCGAGGTCCAGTCCCCAGGTATCGTTGAATTGATAGTCGCCGGCCAAGTGCATGATGGTGGCTTTATCGTATGCACCAAAGCCGTTGGCGGCGCCATTCGCGCGTTGTACCGTGGCGGCGAGGTGTAATGGACCACGGTCGTAACCCGCGCCCAGGTCGAATTGCGAACCTGCTTGCGTGTTGCCGGCAACTTCACCAAAGCCATAGTTGGCACCGACTTTGAAGTCACCGAATTTACCCAGATACTTCACCATATTCGGTGCGTTGGTCACCATGCCGTCCTTGCGATCACCGGTTGCACTGCCTGCAGTCACCCATGAATAAGCGGCCGAATAGCCGGTAGGATCAAATTGCCCGATGAAATCATAGGTGGTGGTGAAAGAACGACCGGCAATGATGCGGCCCCAGCTGCCTTCCAGCCCGACATTAGCCTGGCGGCCGAAGAAGTCGGCGGCATCTTGCGCGCCGGTATCCACCTTGATGCCGCTTTCCAGCTGGAATACTGCTTTCAAACCGCCGCCCAGGTCTTCGACGCCACGGAAACCCAGGCGCGATGTATTCATCGTTCCGGAGTTCAGGCGGGTCAGGCTGTCCTTATTCGCATTGGCGTTGTTCACATACTCGACGCCGGTATCCATGATGCCGTAGATGGTGACGTTGGATTGCGCCTGCGCACCGGTGGCCATAAGGCCGAATGCGGCGAGCATTGCTGTCGCCAGGTATTTCATTTTCATTTTTCTAAATCCCTCAAGAATTGGATGTGTTCGTGTGTTGATGCTTATTGGTGATTACTGGCGCTTGTTTGTCGACTCGACTACGCGCTACAAATTGATTGCCTGCTGCGGATGCGCCCCCTTTCTGTGTTCGATGACTACAGTCTGTAAGACCCATGACGCGTGTTGCGACAAAGCTATCCGTGCGCACCCATTGCCAGTTTTGCTTCGCAGGTGCACCGGACCATGCCGGTCGCGTCAGGGCCGCTCCCCCGCTTGCAAGCGCGCCGAGATTTGCTGCACCACCTGCGGCAGGTCAGCCACGCTATCAATCACATAGTGCGCACCGGCCTCACGCAGGCGCTGTTCCGCACCCGCTTTCAAGCTTGCGACTTGTGCCGGTGGCAATTGCGCCAGCTGTTCCTGCGTATGGCCGACTTCGTTACCGGAGAGGGAAACGCCGACGCTCCACATGCCGGCGCGCAAACCTTCGTGGATGCCGGGCACGGTGTCATCCACCTTGATACAGCCTGCAACGTCGCCGATCTTGAGTGCCAGCACATTCGCGAGTGCCATATACGGACCGGGGCGACCACCGGCCACCAACTCATCACCGGCAATCACGTGATCCGGCGCGATGCCTTCCTGCGCTGCCAGTGGCAGCAACACGTCCAGTACTACGCGCGGATAACCGGAAAAGGAACCGACTTTCAAACCCTGCGAACGCAAGGCTTCCAAGGTGGCAGCAGCACCGCTGATGGCTTGTGAGTATTCGCCGACCTTGGCGATTTGCATCGGCATGAAGCGCGCATAGAGTGCATCAACGTCCTGGTCGGTCGGCGCCTTGCCGGTGCTTTGCTGCCACTGCGCTGCAATCACGGCGTCATCCAGCAAGGTGCGGATGTGCTGCCATTTGGATAAACCCATCGGGCCGCGCGCCTGTTCCAGACTGATGTCTATGCCAAAGCTTTTGAATGCATCGACGAAGATTTGTGTCGGTGCCAGTGAACCGTAATCGACCAGCGTGCCAGCCCAATCGAAGATCACGGCTTCCAGGGGAATCGCCGGTTTGGTAGAGGTGAGCATGATGAATCCTTTGTATTCGTTGTATGAGGGAAGCGTTTTAATTTGCGATGTTGGAAATGAAGTTGCGCCCGCGCGGCCCTTGCAAGGCGCGCTGCACCAGGCCATCCATGCTATCGACGATGCCGTAGCTGGCAGGATCGGTGCTGACGCCCAGGCCTTCGAGGAAAGCGATCAGGCGCGCGACTGCCGCCTCGGTATGCGTGGCATCGAAGATCCGCAGCAGCAAGGCATCGACTTGCGCATCCTTACCGAAGGCAAGGCGCATGACGTGCGGTAGCGAGAACGAGCAGGCGATGCCGTGTACCACGCCGTGCGTCAGAGTGATGTCATATGAAAGTGAATGGGCCAGCGCGGTCTTGGTATTCGAGAATGCCAAACCCGCCTGCAGCGCAGCACCAGCCATGCGTTCACGCAGCGAAAAATTGCCAAGGTCCTGCATCAGCAAGGGCAGGCTTGCCAGGATTTCGTGCGCCGCACCGAAAGCCAGGCTGGAAGAAACCGGATTGCGATTGACGTTCCAGATAGATTCCAGTGCATGTGATAGCGCGTCGAGTCCGCTGGCCAAGGTCGTCGACGCCGGCACGCTCAGCATCAGCGTCGCATCGATCATCGCAGTCTGCGGCCAGGTCCAAGCACAATGCAGTGAATACTTATTGCCGGCTGCTGCATCCCACACTGTGGCCCACGGCGTCACTTCGCTGCCGGTACCGGCCGTGGTCGGTATCGCAATCAAGGCCTTAGCCCCGGCGCCGGACAACTGCGTACCGCCGCGCAGGTGCTGCAACAATTCGTCGAAGCGCCCCGATGGGGTCGGCGTCAGCATGACCTTGGCGCAATCGATGACACTGCCGCCACCGAGCGCGATGATGCATTCCACATCTGCGTAACGCTGCCAGATCCGTTCATACATCACGGCCAGCCAGCTGACGTCCGGATTCGGTTGTACCGCGTTTTCTATACCGGTCAACTGCTTACCCAGCAAGCCGGCAATCTGTGCTTCGATGCCGAGCGCGGCCGCTTCCGGAAAGGTAATTAATAGTGCACGCCTGTCACCAAGCACAGCGGCCAGGCGTGACAAGCCCTTGGTGTCGGCATGGACCGACACCGGATTGTGATAATTCCACATGGTTTGTTTTTTCTAAAGTGAAAGTTCAGATGAACTTCCAGGACTTACAGCGCAGTGATATCAGTGCGTGCGACCGTCCTGGATCATTTGCCGCAGGCGGCTCGATAGTGTGTCTGCGACCACTACCATCAGGGTCACCACGACGATGCAGGTCGCGGTTTCCTGGTACTTGAAAAGCTTGAGGCTGTTGACCAGTTCAAAACCGAGGCCACCGGCACCGACCATGCCCAATACAGTAGCCTGGCGCAGATTGACTTCGAAGCGATACAGCACGGTTGCAATCCACGCGGTGATGACTTGCGGCAGCACACCGAAGGCGACGACTTGCAATGGACCGGCACCCGTGGCACGTAATGCTTCGAGCGGGCCTTCATCGATTTCTTCTATGCTTTCAGCAAAGAACTTCCCGACCATGCCGATGCCGTGCAAGGCCAGCGCCAGCACACCGGGGAAGGGGCCGAGGCCGACGGCGGAAACGAAGATCAAGGCCAGGATCAATTCATTGATGCTGCGTGTGATGTTGAGGAACTGGCGCACGCTCTGGTAGACCAGGCGATTTTTATTCAGGTTGCGGGCCGCGAGGAAGGACACCGGGATCGCGCCGAGCACGCCCAGCAATGTGCCCCACAAGGCGATTTGCAAGGTCTCGATCGCAGGGCCGACCAGCGAACCGAGGATGCTCCAGTTCGGCGGGAAAGAACGGCTGAGGAAATCACCGATTTGCGGCAAGCCATTCGCCAGTTCACTCCAGCTCAATTGCGTACCGCGCGCACTCCAGGCCAGCACGAACGCGGTCAGTATGACAGCGGCGATGCACAGCAACCAGGAACGTATGGACAAAGGACGCGGCCCGGTCCAGATGTAGTCGTGATAGCTCACGTCGTCGCGCCTTGCTTGCAGTGATGCGCTCATGATAATACTCCTTGCAAGGACAGCTCCGCAGGATGCTGGACTTCGCTATTCGTGACACTGTTGACGTTAGCCTGTGTTTTGTCGAAGCCGCCGTAGATCAGGTTGATATGCGATTCCCTCAGCTCACTGCTGCGACCATCGAATACCAGCTTGCCGCCGGCCAGGCCGACTATGCGATCACCGAATTCGCGTGCGTATTCCACCTGATGCAAATTGCAGATCACGGTGATGCCCAGTTCGCGGCAGGCATCGCGCAAGTATTGCAATACCAGGTGCGCGGTTTTGGGATCGAGGCTGGCGATAGGTTCATCGGCCAAGATGACTTTCGGCTGCTGTGCCAGTGCGCGCGCAATGCCAACGCGCTGGCGCTGGCCGCCGGACAAGGCATCGGTACGTTCGCCGGCCTTGTGTTCCAGTTCGACCCGGCGCAGGCAATCCAGCGCCAGCGCCACATCCTGTTTCGAAAACAATTGCAGCAGCGAAGACAGTGTCGACACCTGGCCGAGGCGACCGGTCAATACATTCTTCAGCACCGATAAGCGCGGCACCACATTGTGATGCTGGAAAATCATTGCCACTTGCTGACGCAATCCGCGCAGGTTGCGACGGCTGCCGGTATTGGTGGCATCGAAGCCGGCCACCGACAATTCACCGCCGCTCGGTGTAATCAATCCATTGATACAACGCAGCAGGGTAGATTTGCCGGCACCCGACGGACCGAGGATTACCAGGAATTCACCGGCTACGACATCCAGGTCGATACCGCGCAGCACGACGTTCTTGCCGTAGTGCTTGGTGAGGGAACGGATCTTGATCATTTCATCCCCTTGAGATCAAGGTTGAGGATCCTCGCCGCATCACGCACGACGTTGTAGGCGCTGTCATCGGTCGCGACAAAACCATTCAATACACCTTGGTCACCCCATTTGACGTCCTTGATATTGGCAAAGGCGGCGGCGACCTTTTTCTTCAATGCCGGATCCAGGTCCTTGCGCCAGACCATAGGCGATTCCGGGATATCCGGTGAAGCCCAGACGATATTGAAATCGGATTCCTTGACCACGCCCTTGGCAATCGCCGAAGCCAGGATGCGATCCGCTACCGCAGCAGCATCTACCTTCTTGTTTGCCACCGCCAAAATACTGGCGTCATGTGAACCTGAGAAAATCACACGGGAGAAATATTTGTTTGGGTCAATATTGTTTTTACGCAGGCCGGCGCTTGGGAATAGATGACCGGAAGCGGAGGTCGGATCAACGAAAGCCATGGTCTGGCCTTTCAGTTGTTCGATGTTTTGTATGCCGCTGTCCTTGCGCACGATGATCAGGCTCTTGTAGAAGCTCTTGCCGTTCTTCTTGGTTTCGGCGACGGAGAAGGCTTCAACATTGGCGACCGAACTGGCGAGTACATAAGAGAAAGGGCCGAGGTAAGCGACATCCAGTTTCTTTGCACGCAAGGCTTCGATGATGCCGTTGTAGTCGGTTGCGATGAATGGCTTGACCGGTATGCCCAGTTGTTCCTGCAGGCTGCTGATGACTTGCTTGCTGTTTTCCAGCATAGCTTGCGCATCTTCTGCCGGAATCAGGCCGATGGTCAGTGTCGGTGCTGCTGCCAACGCAGGTTGGGTGAAGAGCGAGACACTGAGAACGCTCATGCAGAGTGCCAAAAGAAAACGTCGTTTCATGATTGATCCTTAATCGTTGCCGTGCTGGTCGGGTAAAGAAACAAATACGGGATTGGATGTGTTTCGAACAGACGCAAGGTTAAGGACGATTTATGACAAGCCTATTATCGATATAATATAAATTAAGATACTAAAGTATAGATAGAATCTATAGATGACTCCTGCCCAGCTTCGCGCCTTCCTTGCCGTCGCCCGTCACCGTGGCTTTTCCTCTGCGGCGCGCGCACTCGGCCTCAGCCAGCCGACCCTGACCACGCAGGTCCAGGCGCTGGAACGTGAATACAACGTGGAGTTGTTTTTTCGTCGCGGCCGCAGGATAGACCTGAGCGAAACCGCGCAACGCCTGTTGCCTATTGCCCAAAACATTGCCGAACTGGAAGTGGATGCACTCAATCTGCTGGTCAATTCGGGCGCGCTGCATGTCGGGAATTTGCGCATAGGCGCGGTGGGGCCTTTCCATGTCATCGAAATGGTCGATGTCTATCGCGCGCAATATCCGCGGGTAGAGCTGTCGATCAAACTCGGGAACTCAGCGCAATCACTGAATGACCTGGAAAATTATGTGACCGACGTCGCGGTGCTGGCCAGCTTCTCGAATGATGCGCGCTTTATCAGCGTGCCTTATGCCAAACATTCGGTCGTACTGTTTGCACACGTCGACCACCCATTCGCCGCACGCGAGTCAGTCACCATGAAAGAATTGGCAAACCAGCCGATGCTGATGCGGGAACAAGGATCGACTACGCGGCTGGCGCTGGAGGCAGCACTAGAGCAGGCCGGCGTACGGCCGCAAGTCGTGATGGAAATCGGCAGTCGCGAAGCATTGCGCGAAGCGGTAGCACGCGGCCTCGGACTGGGTAGCGTATCGGATGCAGAGTTCATCCCTGACCCGCGCTTTCGCAAGGTACGCATCGAAGGCGATCCGGTGACTACGCATACTTATGTGTATTGCCTGGCCGAACGCCGGACAACGCGCCTCGTCGGGTCCTTTATGGATATCGCGGAACAAAATGCATTGAATGGCAATTAACAGGCCCACTGTTCATCGCCAGATGTACACGACCTGTATTACACCACCTCTATACCGGCATGAACATCGGCAGCTCGAATGCAGCGAGCTATGAACTCCGGCCTGCTTGGCCGCTTCAGAATACTTTGTGAATTACGACAAAGGTTTCCACAGCAATGACGCACGCGGCAGTACCCATACATAGTTACCGGGTAGTAGTGCGTCGACAACTGTCACACCCGATCGAACCGTGCTCAGTTCGCCTGACACTGACGTATAACTTTTAAACTAGATTTTCTCGAAAACGCCGGCGCTACGGTTCTTGCGCACATTGTCCCAGCTGAAGATTTGCGCATTCATCGCGATGTACACGCCGTGTGGCAAGGCTTGTGCAATCCCGCACGCAAAGCCGAAGTTGAACAGGGCATCTGAATTCTTCACTTCATACGGAATCATTGCGCCGGTCAGCACGATGGTTTTGGGTAGTTGCGCCGCTCCCAGCACTTCTGCCGTTTCCCGCATCGTATCGGTACCATGTACGACTACGATACTGGTTTCATCGGCGCGCAGGCAGCAAGCGGCGATCCGTTGCCGGTCAGCGTCATGCATGTCGAGCGAATCAAGGAAGGGGAGTTGTTCGAGCTGCAGCGGCACAGTGATGCGTGCACGCTTGATGACTTGCGGCAGATGACCATGACTGAAATTTAACTGACCGGTAATTTCATCGTAATGCTTATCGAAAGTACCGCCGGTAGCGATGATGCGCAGTGTCATTGAAGGTCACACAACTGAGATAGTCCAAAAGCGGATATCACATCATAACGCGAGCCAGACGATTGTGAAAAGAGGCTCGTATTTATTAGCCGATAAATTTACAAATGGATGGGCCGATATCCGTGCCCATCCATCTGATCCTTTGTGCTTATGCAGCAATTTTCATAGCCTCGTTTACAGCTGTATGCGGAATCGGGATTTCTTCATCATTCAGCAGTGCGAACAGATGATCGACGTTGATGGCCTGGATCAACAAGCGACCACCATTGGCTTGTATCACTTCCGTCACCAGCATGCCGTCGGTCGGACTGGCCAATGGCGTAGGCGTAATTTGCGACGCCTGGAATTCGGGCACGCCATGCAGTTCGCTCACCAGCAAACCTATGCTTTGGCTACCGCGTTTGACGATGATAACCTGGCTGCTGCTATCAATCTCGGAACGATAACCGCGCATCAGATGGCCAAGGTCAAAGACCCAGACAAAGCGTTTGGCCTCGCTGTCATGCTGCAGTGCGAGTATGCCGATCCGTTCGGCACGACCACCCATGGAGACAGGTGATACTGCCGACGCTGGCAATGCTTCTTCTGCATGCTCTGCTGCAATCGCAAACAGCGAACCATCAACAAAGAAGGTAGCAAATTCACGGCCCGGCGCGGCATTGATATCAACCTCCAGCGTGGTATCGACGTGATTGCCGTTATTGATTTTTTGCCGCTCTTCACCGAAGGATTTATACACCACCGCCAGCACATCTTCGTGGTAGCCATCGCTCGTCTTGAACTCGCGATAACCATGCGACACGGTACAACCCATGATCGCATAATGACCGTCATGAATAACGATGCGTGAAGTGCTACTGCCGTTTTCCATCGTCAGCAATTCCGGTGCGATGTCCAACACGTCACCAACCGGACGCGAGGGATCAGTGCTGGAAATAATGCGACCGCTACGGTTGATGAAGAGGGCGCTGGCATCTTCCTTATCACCCAGAGCGCCTTGCAACATTGCCGCAAATTCAGGCTCCGAATCAAACACGATGCCGATACCACCCACCATTTGCGCACTATGTTCCGGATGGCGGATCGCAGCGTGATACACATAAGTCGGCCGTTCGCCGTATAAAGCGGAGCTTTCAAACGGCGTCACGTAGTACTGCTGGTCGTTGCGCAACATCGTCACATGTTCCAGCGTCGCCGCATCTATGCTGGTACCGACCACTTCCAGGCCATCTGCCTTAAAGTCAGTACTGGCAATGATTACACCGTCACTGTCATAGACAAAGATGCGGGTATACACGGTGTAGAGCGAGTTAATGTAATCCAGTATCTCCTTCAGACGCGCGGCACTTTCGGCCGATTTATGCGGTTCCGCCAGTGCCACTTGCAACTCAGGCGTCAGCGCCCACCAGCGGCAGTCGTCGGAGCGCTCGTACAGATTGCGATCCAGCAAATCCACCATCAGGTGCGATACAAATTCCGAATCACTCAGGCTAGACGACAGTACGGTTTCGTACAGGTCACGTATCGATTGCGAAAACAATTCATTGCTGCGCGCACCGGTTTCGCTGATTTGCTCAAGGATGGTTTTAAGCTTCAGCAATTCACCGTTCTGGCCGGCAGTCATGACCTGGCCATTCCACACTACGCGCCGTATGGTCTCGGCCGCACTCATGATTTCAAATAGCGGCGGGCAAAACGATTGTGCGTGCGACAGCAAACCATCGGCGACATCAACATCCAGCGATTTCAAAGCCTCGGTTGCGAGCCCGGTAAAACCGAGCTCAACCGGAATCATGACTTGCCCTTGCCAGCCCGGCGGCCCCATATAACCTTGATAGCCGTCAGCTGAGAAGGTACGCGCCAAATACTCGCGCCCGCCATAGACCACCAGCCGCGGATCGGCGTCACGATTAACAGGCACAGTGGTTCCGACGGGTATCCATAATGGATCGGCACTGGCGATGACCCGGTTATCGCCATCCAGCAGCAGCATATTCGAACGTTGTGCCGGATCTCGATGGGAGCGGAAGATGCCGGCCATTTCTTCTTCAAAATGGAAACACAGGCAAAGAATGCCGACTACCGCGCCGGTCTCCGGATGATGCATACGGCGTGAATAAACCAGCGCTTCATGCTTGCCGGGACGCAGGTCGGTCGCACGGAAAGTTTCGACATAGCTATCGGACGCCAGCGTTTCTTGCAACAGTGGGTCGGTCGTTCCTTCCAGCGGCGTCGCTTCATCGATTTGCACCAGCACATTGCCGGCCACATCAATCAGCATGATTTCGTCATAAACGGTGTACTTGCTGCGATAGGCACGCAAGCGCGCACGTATCATGTCGCGGTCTTCATGCATGCCGGCGACGAAGCTGCACAATTCCCGATCCGTCGCGAGAAAGCCAACATCGGCAGTGCGCTCGTACAGATTGCGCACCACAATATCAATAACGTATTGCGCCTTGGTGCCTATCTCTTCGAGTACGTTGGCGACTTTTTCGCGTACCAGGCTGCTGACCAGTTCCTGCTCCAGCCGATTGAAACCGGCACGCGTCGCCGCCATGGTTGGGAGGATGGCCTTGGCTTCGACCGGGCAATTCATCTTGGCCGAGGCTTCAATCATGCGCCACATCAGGTTCAGCTCACGCAAGGATTGCTCACATCGGCTGACATCTCGCATATACGGCAGGAAGGTATCGATTTGTAGCGAAGCTTGCGGATTCATCATGGACTCCCGGGCATTAATTGTTTTGGCACTGCTCCGTACCAATCACCGCGAAGCGCGGTACGAGGATTTCCTGTGCTTATAGATGCTTCCAAGCAATTTACAGACCACCCGAACTACCCACGTCTGCGCCCGCATCCGCACAGTGGAACGGCATTTTCAGTGCAGGTTTTCATGCGCGCAGGCGACACGGTATACTTAACCGCTGTCAACGCACCGAAATGGTGCGCCGGTACTGCAAAAATCTGCGGACGCCGATATGCGCCCCAAAAAATCCCGCTACACTAGCGCGGGATCGCTTCCTGATTAAACATCTTTTACAAACATCGCTGCACCCATGAAACCTATTGCTCCAGGTACCGTCATTTTTCATCGCCATCGTGGCTATGGCGTGATTACGGCCGTTAACCTGATGACAGGCTGGATCTCGGCCCGCTTCGGCAACGAGATGCGTACGCTCGACCTGAATCTGTCAACCGACGAAGTCCAGCACGCAGATGGTGAAGCGATCCTGTTCCGTCGCGCGCCGCCCGATCCTATGCCGCATGCCCGGCTCATGGCGATGGTGCGCGAGTTGCACAAAGCCGGTTACCAGCGCCTGTATCTGTATAGCTGGCCCAAACCTTCGGGCTTGCATTGGCGCTGGCATTTGTTCACCGGACCGCGCAACTGGATGGAACGTCCGTGGCGCGAGGGCTGGTACGGCTCAGGTGCCGAGTACAACTGCAATCCGGTGATGGGTTGGGGTGATGCGCCAGGAGAAACCGCGGAAGAGTTGGCCAGTACCCTAGCGCAGTTCGATCCGGCCGGCATGGCGCAAGCGCTGGGACGCGATGAAGATCACGCCGCATGGTTTGATATGGTGTGTGATGCCTTGCTACCTGACTACACCTTCTCGCTGGGTTGGGATAAACAGGATGGTCGCATTCCGGATGCGTTGCCAGTGATACCAGTGCGTCGCGGTGTACCTGAATACACCGGCCAGCCTTTGCCATGGCCACCGGGCTGGGCTAAGTTGTTCGGTAGTGCTCATCTCGCCAGTACCACTGCCACGGTGTTGCCGAAACCGGCAAAAAGCGCCAGCAGCGATAAATCCGATACCGTCAAATAAACTGCCGCTCTAAAGCAACAGCATCATTGCAAGACATTCTTGGGCGTGCCGTTGGCGAAGTCGACGATGTTTTGAAACGCGCTGCCAAAATAGAGTTCGTAACTGTCTTTCTCGACATAGCCGAGATGCGGCGAGGCCAGTACATTCTCCATGCGTAGCAGAGGCGAAGTCGGTGGCAGTGGCTCACTCTCGAATACATCCAGCGCCGCGTAGCCGGGACGACCTTGTTCCAGCGCGGCCAACAATGCATCCGGTGCCACCAGCTCGGCACGACTGGTATTGACGAATAGGGCTTGAGCTTTCATGCATGCCAAATCCTCAGCCGTAACGATGCCTCGCGTCGCATCATTCAAGCGCAGATGCAGCCTCAGCACATCAGCCTCACTGAAGAATGCCTGCCGTGACGCAGCCGCCCGATAACCATCGCGCACCGCAGCTTCACAACTGGCGGCGCGGCCCCATACCATCACATCCATGCCGAAGGCTTTACCGTAGCCAGCAATCATCTGGCCGATGCGGCCATAACCCCAGATCCCCAGCGTACGTCCTTTCAGTACCGTACCCAGCGTATTGCGCGCAGGTGACATCGATGCGGTCTGCCACAAACCATCCTTCAGATTATTTACGTACTGCGGCAGTTTGCGCATGGCCGCCATGATCAGCGTCCATGTCAATTCCGCCGGTGCGGTCGGATCGCCGACCCCTTCAACGATGGTGATGCCACGCGCGGCCGCCGCAGCAAGATCGATATGGCCGCTGACCTTGCCGGTTTGCGAAATTAGTTTCAGATTCGGTAATTTCTCCAGCAACTGCCGCGATAAAGCTGTGCGCTCACGTATCAGGACCAGCGCATCGAAACTGGCCAGCCGGATCGCCAGTTGACCGACGCCGCGTGCGCTGTTGTTGAATATCTTGACTTCATGCCCGTCCAGCAGCGAGTAACAGTCCAGGTGACGCACACTATCCTGATAATCGTCGAGTATCGCAATTTTCATCTACACATTCCTGTCGAGGTCAGCTGATTTAGCTGCTTATTATCCGACAGCTGCGGCATATGCGGATGATCTCTCACCATTGGCTATCCAATAAAAAAGCCGCTGATCATCAGCGGCTCTTCTCAACCATACCAACGGGCATCAAACCGTCTGCATATGCGACGCATCCGATGGTGCAGCCTTGCGTGCTTCGACCCTGGCGCGTATGCGTTCCCACATCTTGTCATGCAGCGGCAACAGCATCACGTTACAGATCGGCTCGACCACTGCGGCCACACCACCCAGCGCGATTGAACCCGTGGCGACGTACATGACGGCAAATGCAACTGTCATGTGCATTGCAACCTGGCTAACTGTTTTTGCTGCGGTGACCATGATGGAATCCTTTCTATCTTCTTTGCTGGAGCATGCTGTTCTGAACCATGTAACAGATGATAGCGATTCTCATTTAATAGCTCAAATTGATTTAAATGAAGAATTTGATAGAAATTGGCTATTTATGCTGCGGCGCTTTACCAACGGCGTCAGCCCGCTTCGCGTAGAATCAGGGAGAGATACACCCTTTAGCCATTCGGAATATACGTGCCACGTCGAATCACTCCTATCATTGCATCGCCTTACCGTGTGATTCGCAAGTCCTTCAATAAACTCTGGGCCATCCAGAGCCGGGAACGCGTGCGCCTGTGGGACGAGATGAACGAAATGCGTGGCCTGCTGCCTTTGCTCATGAAGCAACGCAACGGCTATCGCTGGACCGAACTGG
>JBEBUE010000008.1:0-17850 GCA_040393485.1 Herminiimonas sp. | reverse complement strand
GACGCCGACTATCGTCGGCGGGCAGGTTTTGCCACCGGCAGCCAGCACACAATCAACGGTAAATTTTTTGATGGCATCGATACCTTCTGCCGGAATCGCCATCTTCAGGAAGGAGTTATTCTCGGAGCCGCTTCCCTTCGGGATCATGAGTATTGTCATCACATCCGGCGTGGCGGAAAAGTCGATGCTGATCGCCGGGATCTCGATGCCACAGGATGTATGCTCGTTCTTGCGGGTAAGCGGATGGACGACGGATGAGCGCAACGGGTGTTCCCGCGTGGCCCGTTCGCAACCGGTACGAATGGCTTGCTTTAATGCATACCCATCGACTTCAACGCCGCTTCCTATACTGACTTTATAAATGGGAACGCCGGTATCCTGGCACAGCAAATTCTCCTGCGCTTCGGCTACCCTGATATTGGTGACCATGGTCTCCAGGATATTCTTTGCGCTCGACGTGGATTCCTGTCTGACCAGTTCCGTCAAACCGCTCTTGATGTCAGGCGGCAGGATTTTGAGGGCGCGGATGTATAACTCCTTGGCCGTTTCTTCAACTACTTTCAGATCGATTTTCACGATGTCGATTCCTGTCTGTATTAATTCATCAGGGCCAGCGCAAATGCGAGGCCGGTCGCCATACCAACCCCTAGTGCAGCAGCGATCCAGTTGTTGCGGGTGCCACTCCAGTCGCGAAACTCGATGAGCAGCAGCCGTACGCCACCCATCATATGGAGGGATAGCAGTACGACCAGACACCATTCGCCGAACTTGAATAGCGGCTGGTCTGCAAAGCGGATAAAGTCATTGAGCGATGCTTCGCCCCGCAATGACTGGCTCAGTGCCAGGAAGTGCAAGGGTAGGAACAAGGCCAGCACCAGGCCAGACAAACGATGTACCAGGAAGGCCCAATATGCCGGATGTGACCTGGCGCGGTAGTCATTGCTGCGTTTCATGGCTGGGTTACTCCATATACCGCGCCCCATCCCATCGCCAGGATCAGTAGCGCTGCCAGTAGCGACAGTAGTCGCGCAGTGTGCGGATGCCAGCCCAGCCACTCCTGCGCAATATTGGCCAGTCCCACAGGCACATGGGCCGCACAAGCCAGTACAAAGACGCCGTAAAACAAAGCGAACGCCAGGCTGCCGCGTGTACGTTCAAGGATTTCGCTACCGCTCAACCCGCCACGTACTGCATACATGATGATGCCGATGTGAACCAATACGCACAGTGCCAATACCATTGCGCTGATGCGTTGCACGTACCAGGCACGTGCTTGCTGGGTTACGATCTGGTTCATAGTTTGCCTCGCAATGCCGCACGTGCTGCTAGTAGCTTCAGGCCCGAGATGCCAGCAGTAGGCGCGATTTGCTTCGGACAGCGCTGGGTGCATGAGCCTTGTGTATGGCAGGCATGGCAACCGGCATCACCGGCTACTGCCTGCAATCGTTCGTGCTGATTGGTATCACGCACATCGTTGGCCAGGGTCCAGGCCCGATTCAACGCAGCGGGACCGAGAAACGCCGGTCGCCATGTCACGACGTCGCATGAGGCATAGCAGACGCCACACCCGATGCATTCAATGCCGGCGCTGGCCGCCTGGCGTGCCTTGGAGGCCGGGTCTACGCTGGCAAAATCCTCGTGACGAGTACGGGCACCCTTGAACTGCCCTTTGCCCCGCGCCCATTTATCGAAAAACTCGCTCATATCGGTGGCCAGGTCCTTCACCACCGGCAGATTGGATAAAGGAGCGATTTCCAGTTCGCCATTGCTGACGACTTTGGACACATGTGTACGGCAAGTCCAGCGTGCGACGCCATTGACCGTCATCGCACACGAACCACACATCCCGACGCGGCAGGAAAAGCGATAACTCAATGTGCTGTCGAGATGGCGCTGGATATAGGTCACCACATCCAGCACTGTCTGGCTCTCGCGCCGTGGTACTTCATAGCTGACAAAAGCACCATCCTGTTTGCCGCGCCAGACCTTGACCTTAAGACTATTTGTCATCTGAGTTCCATGTGTATGAAAGGGACGTATCAGCTACCAGGTAGTGCGTGCATATTGGGGAAGAACATTTCTTTCCATGAGGTCGGTTTGGCTTTAACCATGCCGATCCGGTTCATGAAATCTGCGTACTTCATGGTGTTTTTCGGTGTGGTGGTGAATTCGATGTCTGGATCATTGAGCATTTTTTCGATCGATTCCACGCTTTCTTTTGATTTGCTCACGCGTATGTAGAACTCCGCAGCTGCTTTCTTATCCTTGTTGATGATGGCAATCGACGAATCGAATGCTTTCAGGAATGCCGCATATGTCTTGGGATTGGCGTCGACAAATTTCTTACTGGCCCACACCACGTTAAACGTATGCGGTCCGCCGGTCACTTCATATGAATTGACGACGGTACGGATGCCAGGTTTATCCAGTTCTATGTATTGGAACGGCGGGGAGGTGAAGTGACTATTGATTTCACTGCTGCCGGACAACAGGGCGGCCATACCATCCGGGTGCGATTGGGTAACGGTGAATTTATCGAGCTGATTTTCCTTGCCAGGGCCAAACGCCTTCTCTGCCGCCATTTGCAGCGTGATGGCCTGGATCGATACCTTGACTGCCGGTAAAGCAATTTTGTCTTTGCTGCTGAAGTCATGCAGCGTCTTGATATCCGGATTGCGTGTATTCAGGAACAGTGGCATGGAGTTCATCGCGGCTACCGCTTTGACGCCGATGTTGTCCTTGGTCTTGGCCCACAGCGTGATGAATGGCCCCAGGCCGCCGGAAGCGAACTGTAGGTCGCCCGACAACAGTGCATCATTCATGACGTTGCCGCCGGCGAATTTGGCCCATTGCACTTTGATATCACCGAGGCCGGCTTCCTTTGCTTCCTTCTCCAGTAACTTGTTCTCTTCCATGATCATGAGGGGCAGGTAGCTGATGCCATACTGCTGTGCGATACCAATTTTGTTAACCTCTGCAGATACATTGGCGACCGCCCCAATTAAAAAACATGAACCAATTAGCGCTCGTAAACCGAATGTGCGAAATTTCATGATGTCTCCTCGTTTTTGATTATTTGAAACAAAACCGAATCGTTAAATTTTCTTTTGGACTATCGTGTAACTGCAGAACTGCCCTTTCATCGAGTAAGTACCAATGCCAATCCGGACAAGAAAAACAAGCCGAGCATCAATTTCCGGAATCCGTTTTCGCTGACGTGATGAAACAAACGCAGCCCCAGCCAGCTACCTATGAGCAAGGCGGGTACACACAGCAAAATATTCAGGCCGGTCTCCCGGCTTAGTTCACCAGCGCCTCCCATCCAGGCCAGCGTCGTTGCGTGCACGATCAGAATGTACGGCTGGAAAACACCACGCTGTTCCGACTTGCTCCAGCCACGCAAACCACACCACAAGGTCGGAAACACACCGTTCAGACTGGTTGCGCCGCCCATGAAACCGCCCAGCATGCCGACTGCGCCATCGGCGATCTTGCCGCTTACTGATGCCAGTCGCAGTACAGGCATCTTCGGTTGGAAAAACATATAGCTGCTGTACAGGATAAGTAGTAGCCCTACGCCTTGCCGCACCATCTTTCCATCCAGGCTGTGTAATGCGGCGACACCAATCGGCACACCGACCATCGCACCGGCCAGGAAAGGCCACAACAAGCCAAACCGGATTGAACCGCGCAGCTGCCATGCCATCACCAGATTAACCAGCAGTGAACAGGCAACCACCAACGGTACAACCTCGCTCGGTGCCAGCACGTGCATCCAGACAGCCGAGGCGATCAATGCGAAAGCGAAGCCGCTGCTGCCCGAAACGATCGCTGCCAACATTGCGCCGAACAGAACGATGGCGAATTGCAATGTCATCGCGCGTGCATGCAAATGCGGATATCAATCAAGCCGTCACCTGTGCGTATGGTTGGAGTTGATTGCGACTGTAGGCCGCATAATCATCAATGTCAACTATATGACATGTATCAATTTGCAGTATCGAGTGCTATTATCGATTGCAGGCAAAGACAGGCTCTGTGTGCGATGCAACAATCCGGCTTCGGTTTAATGTCGGGAGGACTAAAAAATCATGATGGAATTTGACCACTCTACAGTCGTAGGAACGACGCTCTACAAAGAGGTCAAGCGTCGCGTGCTGCGGGCGCTTGCCGGCGGCGAGTGGAAGCCAGGCGCAGCCATCCCGGCCGAAAAAAAATTATGTGAAATGTTTTCCGTATCGATCGGGACTTTGCGCAAGGCGATCGACGAACTGGTTGCCGAAAATATCCTGATACGCCATCAGGGCAGGGGGACCTTCGTTTCGATGCACAATCGCGAACAGCAAATGTTTCGCTTCTTCAATGTCGTGCATCATGACGGTACCAAACATTACCCCCAGCTTGAACTGATCGCATTTGCAAAGAAGAAGGCCAGCCCGCTGGTTGCACAAAAGCTGAAACAGCCGGGCACCAAAGTCTTTGAGTTTACAAATGTGTTGAGTCTGCAGGGCACTCCGGTAATTGTTGACGACATTATGGTGCCGGACCTGCTCTTTGTTGGATTGACGGAGGAGGTGTTGCGTAATCGTCCGAACACCTTGTACAACTTGTACCAGCTGCGCTTCGGCATCAGTATCATCCGTACCGAGGAACGCCTGCGTGCAGTCAGCGCCGATGCGCGCTATGCCCGCCTGCTGGGTTTAAAAGTAGGGGCGCCGCTGCTGGAGGTGCACCGGGTTGCGTACTCGTATGATGAGCAGCCTGTCGAATGGCGGGTCTCTCATATAAATACGGAAAACCATGAATACATGGCCCATGCAGCACTTTACTCATGAGCTGAGGTCAGAGCGATAGTGTTGATTGATAGAGATATGGTCATCTGAAAATAAAAAACGAACGCCATACCGTCAGGTACAACGTTCGTCAGCGGAAAGTGTGGCTGTAATGGTGACCACGCTTTAGCGCGTATTACTTCTGGGCATCCTTCGCCGCATTCTCTATTTTTTCACCGGCTTTTTCAATTTGCTGGCCAGCTTTATCCATGGTCTTATCCATTTCCTTGCCCGCTTTTTCTGCCGGCCCTTCCTTATGGCAAGCAGATAAGGACAAAGCCATTATTCCGGTCGCCAATATGGTCATTGCCATGTTTTTGTATTGAATCATTCATGCCTCCATAGAGTGGGTGATTAAGCCTGCTTACTTTTTGTTCTTGCCGACTTCATTACCGATAACACCACCAACTGCAGCGCCGCCTACTGTACCCAAGGCACTGCCGCCGGTCAGGACTGCACCACCAACAGCACCGGCACCTGCGCCGATGGCCATGCTCTTGTCGCGCTGAGACATATTTTCACAACCGGCTGCACCGAGCAGGACCACGGTAGCGACAGCGCTTAATGCGAGTTTCTGTACGGTCTTCATAGCTTATCCTTAAATTGAGATGGTCACTTAAGACTGACTCCCATCTTAAGCGAAAGATTCCTCGCCATTGGTGCGATAACACACGTAAATCTTAAGAAAACTGTAACAATTGTTGTCAGGCAATGATTTGGCGTACTTCCTGGTAATAAATGCGATCCAGAACCGTCCTATGTTTCCTCCTTTGACCGGCAATTAGTATCTGACGCTCGTATAACTTTTATAGGGACGGCAGACAATGAATAAGAAATTGGGAATGGCAGTGCTGGGAGCAGTGTTTTTCTTGCCATTTACGGCACAGGCGGAAGGTGCGTATGTTGGATTCAACGCAGGGCGTGCTAATCAAAAAATCACTTTATATGATGATGGATCATATAAAGATAGCGCTACGGGCTATAAGTTGTATGGTGGTTATGAATTCAATCAGTATTTTGGTGTGGAGGGTGGTTATGCCAATATGGGTAAAGCCAAGTTTCCGTTTGTAAGCGATACGGGTACAGGGGTTAGTGACGTTAAAACCAACGCGTTTTATGTCGCTGCAACAGGTACCATACCTATCAATGAACAATTTTCCGTGTTCGGGAAGTTGGGCTTTTCGCGTAACAGCACCAAGATACGTGATGTCGAAACCGTCGTGAAGTATGAATATAAACAGACGCGCACAACGCCATTAATTGGTATCGGTGCTACGTATAAATTTTCCAACATGCTGGCGGCAGTCGTAGAGTACGAAGACTACGGCAAGGTGGTAAAAGACGTGGGCGGCAGCATGAAAACAAATCTGTTCTCAGTTGGCTTGCGCTATAAGTTCTAACGCCATTTGAGATGACAAAAAGGTCAGCTTCAGGCTGACCTTTTTGCTTTTACGCGATGCATATGTATCGCACGGGGCTAGGAAAGCCTCTTCATGAAACCATCTATCATTCCACGCATGTTGCTCTGCTGCGTCTTGCTATTGGCCGCATCAGTTATACGTGCAGACAATACCGGCAAGCTGCAGTTTATGTACACCGCTTATCTGGATGTGTCCGCGCTGTTCCCGACGACACTTGCCTCCTGCGTGCGATTTGATCCATCGACTGGGCCGGAGCTGCAACGCTTGTACGATCAGTGGTATCAGATGCATGGGCGCTACCAGGGCGAATTACAACAGCTGTTATCGGTACGTCTGACCGCCCAAATGGGCGAGTCGCAGGCACAAGAGTTTATTGCGCGTATCAAAAATGGAGTACAGGCCGAGCTAGTGCCTTTGTATTTCCCGCAGAATCACACATGGCGTGACAATTGGTTTTGTACTAAATTGTTGCCCAAGAATTTGACGGGGCAAGGCTTGATGCTTGATTTTGCGAAATATGTGGATGACCTCAAGCAGTCAGCGCTGCCTGCAAAATAAATGCACAGCACACTCACTAAGCTGAATGTAAGGAAAGGCTAGTGGGCAGTTTGCTAGCTATAGTCAAATAAAAAGCCAGCTTGCAGCTGGCTTTTTATTTTTACGCTTTAACGTTTGCAGCAATGTGGGCTAGTGCCTCTTCTACCTGATCCACCAGTATCAGGCATAGATCGCCTGCTTCCAGTTTCGCCAGTGCAGTATCGATGGCGACGAATTCACCCTGGATTTCTTGCGTAGATGTTGTGCGTTTGGCGTTGCTCAGGCCATCGCGTAGCAAGGCCAGTACTTCACCGTCAGCGCGACCGCGCTGGCATTGATCTTCGTACAGGATGATGTCGTCGAATGCATCGCCGAGGATCTGGGTCTGGCGGCGCAGGTCTTCGTCACGACGGTCACCTGCACCGCTGATGACAACCATGCGGCGTTTGGCCGGCATGCCTTCTACAGCGCGGGTCAGTGCTTCGATCGCGTCAGGATTGTGGCCATAGTCGGCAATCACGGTCGCGCCCTTGTGCGAGAAGATGTTGAAGCGGCCTGGGGTGGTGCTGGCGCTGTTTTCAAACGTGCGCAGGCCTTCCAGCACGACATTCCAGTCTAGGCCGAGGCCCCATGCAGCGCCGATAGCAGCCATAGCATTTTCGATCTGGAAGCCGACCGTACCGTTATGGGTAATCGGAATGTCAGCGAGCCGGATACGGTGTTCGAATTTGCCTTCCGACAGGACGATCTCATTGCCATCCTGGAACAGGACGCGATGACCTTGCGCACGATGTGTCGCGAGCACCGCATGATTGCTGTCTTGTGCAAAGAAGGTGACGCTGCCCGGGCAGCTGCTGGCCATGTTGGCGACCATAGGATCGGCAGCATTCAGGACGGCAGTACCGTTAGGTGCGACGTTCTGTACGATCACGCGTTTGACGACGGCGAGATCTTCCACGGTGGAGATGAAGTTCAGACCGAGGTGATCGCCGACGCCGATGTTGGTCACGACTGCCACGTTGCAGCGGTCAAAGCCGAGGCCTTCACGCAAGACGCCGCCACGTGCAGTTTCGAGCACGGCAGCATCAACGTCCGGGTGCATCAGTACATTGCGTGCGCTGCGTGGTCCGCTGCAGTCGCCGGTATCGATACGCTGGTTTTCGATATACACGCCATCGGTGCTGGTCATGCCGACACGGTATTTATTACCTTGCAGGATGTGCGCGATCAGGCGGACGGTAGTGGTCTTACCATTGGTGCCAGCCACTGCGACGACCGGGATACGGCCATCGTCGCCTTCCTTGAACATGGTGGAGATAATTGCTTCACCGACCGGACGGCCTTTGCCGAACGATGGCTTGATGTGCATGCGCAAGCCAGGTGCAGCATTGACTTCAACCACGCCGCCGCCTTGTTCTTCGAGGGTTTTGAGGACGCTTTCGCAGACCAGGTCAATACCGCAGATATCGAGGCCGATCATTTGTGCGGCTTCTACCGCGCGTGCCGCGAGATCAGGATGGACATCGTCGGTAACGTCGGTTGCGGTGCCGCCGGTACTGAGGTTGGCGTTGTTGCGCAGGACAACCTGCACACCTTTAGGCGGTACGCTTTCCAGCGTGTAATTGATCTTGGCCAGGGTCGCCAGCGTCAGGTTGTCGACCTTGATTTTGGTCAGCGGGCTGGCATGGCCATCGCCGCGCAATGGATCGAGGTTAACCTGGTCGATCAATTGACGGATGGTTTGTGAGCCATCACCGATGACTTCCGGTGGTGCGCGGCGCGCCGCTGCAATCAGTTGCTTACCGACCACCAGCAGGCGGTAATCGTGGCCTGGCAGATAACGCTCAACCACCACGTCGCTGCAGATATCGTAAGCCACCGCGAATGCAGTTTTGACTTCTTCTTCCGTCTTCATATTGACGGCAACGCCTTTGCCCTGATTGCCATCGCGCGGTTTGATGACAACTGGTGCGCCGATGTCCTGGGCCGCTTGCCATGCTTCTTCTGCGGTGGTGACCGAAGCGCCATCCGGCACCGGTACGCCGGCAGCTGCCAGCAAGACTTTGGTCATTTCCTTGTCTTGTGCGATTGATTCCGCAATGGCGCTGGTGAAGCCGGTTTCTGCTGCCTGGATACGTTGCTGACGGCTGCCCCAGCCGAATTGCACCATGCTGCCTTCGGTCAAGCGACGGAACGGAATGCCACGGGCAACGGCAGCATCAACGATGGAGCCGGTGCTGGGTCCGAGGCGGATGTCTTCGTCCAGCTCGCGCAGGCTGGCAAGTGCGGTTGCCAGATCGAACGGGGTATCTTCGGTTGCAGCGCGGCACAGGCTTTGCGCCAGTTCGAATGCAAGACGACCCACGGCTTCTTCGGTGTAGGCAACCACGACCTGATAAATACCAGGTTCTACGGTCTGGATGGTGCGGCTAAAGGTGACCGGGCAGCCCGCCTGTGCTTGCAAGCAGAGGGCAGCGCTTTCCAGCACATGCGCCATCGAGAAAGTGGTTTCTGCTGGTTCCAGGAATTTGATTTCCGGGAAGCGGGCGCGCAAACGATCTTCGAAGCCGGGAATGGCGAGGATGGTTTGTTCGATTCCATTGCAAGAGACAATGGCTTCGATCGACGTATGCCGGCTCCACAGGTTAGGGCCGCGCAAGGCGCGTACGCGTGATATTTCCATGAGCATCTTCCTTCGTGGCGCGACGGTTCTTTTTTTCCCGCTAGCCGGTGCTTTATCGATTAACGCATCGAGATAGACTGCGTTGGTCTCTTTATTATCGTGGTGTGCGTATACTGAGCTCATGATTTTTAGGCCGTGACGTTAGCATCTGTTGATTCAAATGTTTCTATCCCGGCACGCATCAAATCAGGGCTGATGCCCAAGGCCCACGCTGCGGCAATTGCTGCCAGACTATTTTCAATGTTGAGATCGGCGCGTTCCTGCGCTGCGCTGACCACAACTTCTTCCTTGCCCGTTGCCAGTACGATATTGCCGTCACGTACATAGACACTGCGACCGCCTTCGGCCTGGTGCGCAACGATGACGGGTGTGCTTGGCGCAACGGCAAAGAAAATCACGCTGCCATCGCACAGTGCAGCAAATTCAGCGACGCGTGCATCGGCAGCGTTCAGTACTGCCACGCCATCCGGCAATACGATATCGACCTGGGTACGTGCGACCTTGGTCATTTGATCGGCGTCTTCTATATAGAACTCAGGCAATTTGTCGTCTGGGTCGATATTCGTTACCACGCCGACTTGGCACCAGTCGTAGGCCAAGCCTTCGGACAAAATGGCTTTGCTGCTGTTTTCAAAAACGGCCGCTTCCACCATGCGATTGAGCAGAACCTGGCGGGTTGCTTGCCAGTTGTCGCTTTTCTTTTGCTTTACGTGGCGCTGATGCAGGAACAAGCCGTCGCGGCAAGCCAGGCCGACGTAGTTGCCTTGCAAGTGCAGCAGCCAGGCGATCAGGCGCGAAACGACGGTTGTGCCGTTTGAGCCGGTAACGCCGACGATGGGGATGCGACCGTTCTGGTCTTCGGCAAACAGATGGTCGACGATCGCGCGTCCGACCGGACGAGCCGGACCATCAGCTGGCTTCAAATGCATGAGCAGGCCCGGACCGGCGTTGACTTCAACGATGGCACCGCCTTGTTCTTCCAGCGGGCGGGAGATATCTTCTGCCACCAGGTCGACGCCAGCGATGTCGAGACCGACGATGCGCGCTGCCAGTGAAGCGGCCGCTGCAACGCTAGGGTGTACCTGGTCGGTCACGTCAAAGGCGACGTTACCGTTACGTTGCACGAGGATGGTTTCGCCGGCTGGCGGGATGGATTCGGTGGTGTAACCCTGGCGTGCCAGCTCCAGCAAGACCACGCGTGGATCGTCTGCTTCGTCGATCAGGATCAGGTTGAGCGGGCAATCTTCACTGCTGCCGCGACGCGGATCGCTGTTGAGCTGGCTATTGATCAGTTCGGAAATGGTCGAGACGCCGTCGGAGACGATGGAGGCTTCTTCACCGCGCGCTGCGGCGACCAGGCGGCCACCGATGATGAGCAGACGGTGCTCGTTGCCACGCACGAAGCGTTCGACGATGACGTCGCTGCTTTCTTGCTCTGCCAGCAAGAAGGCGGCTTCGATGTCTTTTTGGTTATTCAGGTTGGTCGAGACGCCGCGGCCGTGATTGCCGTCCAGCGGTTTGACAACGACCGGCAAGCCTATGCTCTCGGCAGCATCCCAGGCATCGGCGACGCTATTGACGATCCGGCCTTCCGGCACGGGTACGCCGCAGGATTGCAGCAAGGTCTTGGTTAATTCTTTGTCGCTGGAAATGGTTTCCGCGATGGCGCTGGTCTGGTCGGTCTCGGCGGTCCAGATGCGGCGTTGGCGCGCACCGTAGCCCAGTTGCACCAGATTGCCTTCATTCAGGCGCATCGACGGGATGCGGCGGTCGGTTGCAGCATCGACGATGCAGCCGGTGCTTGGTCCCAAAGCAACAGATTCCAGGATGTCGCGCAGATTGTCGACCGTAGCTTTGACGTCGAAAGGCTTGTCCTGGATCGCTGCCATGACCAGATCGCGTGCGGCAAAGAGGGCGGCGCGGCTGACTTCTTCATGGCGGGCGCGGACCACGACTTTATAGACACCGCGTTTCGAGGTTTCGCGTGCTTTACCGAAGCCGCTTTGCATGCCGGCCAGGTTTTGCAGTTCGATCATCACGTGTTCCATGATGTGGCCAGGCCAGGTGCCTTCACGCAAGCGCATCAGGAAACCGCCGTGCACGCCGACGCCGCAATGATGTTCAACCAGGCTAGGCAACCAGGCGGTCAGCCGCTCATAGAAGCCGGGGATGGTGTTGGAAGGAAAATCTTCCAACTCACCAATATCGACCCAAGCCTCCAGCACCGGACGATAAGTCCAGATATTTGGTCCGCGTAAACTGAGCACATCGATAATATCGATGGTTTTGTTGTTCATTTGTAATGGAAAGTCTGTAGGGGGAAGCCAAAACCCAGTGGCTAAAATGGATGTAACGCGCTCGCGGCTTTTAGGTTTACTTATTTAGTGATTATATTTTTGATGCGCTGGAATACGACAAACAAGTTGGTTTGCTTTGGATATACTGGCCGCCAATCTGAGACAAAACCATATATTCTGGTCGCAAGTTCACGAATATGCGTACTTTACGAGAACCTTTCCCGCATTGATGAAAACCGCCTCTTCTTCTTTATTGACCGCAAAAAGCGCCGTTCCGGCAGCTTGGCAGGATGTTAACGCCCGCCTGAGCAAGGATGAAATCATACTCGCTCACCTCGAACTTGATCTTGATTTAAGTCTACATTTCGTGTCTGGCGTTGTGATTCTTACAAATTTGCAACTCTTGGCGCGCACGCACGGCGAGTCGAGCTGGCAAGCCTGGCCTTTGCGCGCCGATATGGCGCTGAAACACTATGATCACGCCGGTGTCGGCAGCCTGGAACTGCATGATGCCCATGCGCGCTTGGCGCTCTGGCGTTACACGCTGGCACAGAACCCGCAGGCCTTGCATCTGATTACCGAATTTGAGCAACAACGCCATGCGATTGCGACCGGCGTCGCGCAAGTCAGGCCGGCGGAGGACGACGCGCAGGATGACGAAGATGCCGAGGATGGCAATGCAGCCGAAGAACAACCACCATCGACGGCTTCGCTGTTCCGCCTGTGGCGTTTCGCCCGGCCTTACCGCGGGCAATTGTTGCTCGGTTTCATCCTGACGCTGGCGTCAACCGCAGCAACCCTGGTGCCGCCTTACATGACCATGCCTTTGATGGATAACGTTTTGATTCCATATCAAAACGGCGTACCTATCGATAAGGGTCTGGTCGCGCTTTACCTGGGTGGTTTGTTTGGTTCGGCGCTGTTCGCCTGGGGCCTGGGCTGGGCCCGTACCTATATCCTGGCGCTGGTCAGTGAACGGATAGGCGCGGATTTGCGTACGACCACCTATGAGCATTTGCTGCGTCTGTCGCTTGAGTACTTTGGCGGTAAACGTACCGGTGACCTGATGACGCGTATCGGTTCCGAGACCGATCGTATTTGCGTTTTCCTGTCGCTGCATTTGCTGGACTTCTTCACTGACGTCCTGATGATCATGATGACGGCGGCGATCCTGATTTCGATCAATCCGTGGCTGGCGCTGGTGACCCTGCTGCCTTTGCCTTTCATCGCTTGGATGATCCACGTCGTGCGCGATAAGTTGCGCAACGGCTTCGAAAAAGTCGACCGGATCTGGTCACAAGTGACCAACGTGCTGGCTGATACGATACCGGGCATACGCGTGGTAAAAGCATTCGCACAGGAAAAACGTGAAGCTGCACGTTTCCGCGAAGCGAACAACCACAACCTGGTTGTCAATGATCGCGTCAACAAAGTCTGGTCGCTGTTTTCACCGACCGTCACCTTCCTGACCGAAATTGGCTTGCTGGTCGTGTGGGCGCTGGGTATCTGGCAGGTGTCGCAAGGCATGATCACGGTTGGTGTTCTGACTGCCTTCCTTGCTTACATCAGCCGTTTTTATACGCGCCTTGATTCGATGAGCCGTATCGTTTCCGTTACGCAAAAAGCAGCAACCGGTGCCAAGCGTATTTTCGATATTCTGGATCACGTTTCCAGCGTGCCGGAAGCAAGCAATCCGGTACACCTCGACAAAGTACAGGGCAAAATCACGATCAAGGACATCGGTTTCCGTTACGGTAATCGGGCGGTGATTCGTGGTCTGGACCTGACCATCAATCCGGGTGAAATGATCGGCCTGGTTGGTCATAGCGGTTCCGGCAAGAGCACGCTGGTCAACCTGATTTGTCGCTTCTACGACGTCTCCGCTGGTGCCATCATGGTAGACGGCGTGGATGTGCGCTCGATACCAATACCTGAGTACCGTCGCAACATCGGCCTGGTCTTGCAGGAGCCCTTCCTCTTCTTCGGCACCATCGCTGACAACATCGCTTACGGTAAACCCGACGCCAGCCGCGAAGACATCATCGCAGCTGCGCGTGCCGCGCATGCGCATGAATTCATCCTGCGCCTGCCGCACGGTTACGATTCCATGGTCGGTGAACGCGGACAAACCTTGTCCGGTGGTGAGCGTCAACGGATCTCGATTGCGCGCGCGCTGCTGATCGATCCGCACATCCTGATCCTCGATGAAGCAACCTCATCGGTCGATACCACTACCGAACGCGAAATTCAAAAAGCGCTGGATAACCTGGTGCGTGGCCGTACCACCATCGCGATTGCACACCGCTTATCCACATTGCGTCGTGCTGATCGCATCGTCGTGATGGATAGAGGACAAATCGTCGAAGTCGGTTCGCATGATGAATTGCTGCAACGTGAAGGCGCGTACTACAAGCTGTATCAGGCGCAACAACGCCAGGCAGAAGACATGCTGGAAGATGGAATCAAAGTCGGGGAGGTCGCATGAGCAACTTTCAACTAACGCGTAACGCCTACGGCAAACTGATTTATGCAGCGCCGGGCGTGGAGACGCAGGAAGGCGTTGTACCAGTACGTTCTTTCCCTATCGCTGCACCGGATATCGGTATCGCCATCGTCAGTCCCGACGGTCATGAATTGGAGTGGATAGAAAAGCTCAGCGATTTGCCGGATGCAACGCGTCTCTTGCTGGAAGAAGAATTGGCAAGCCGCGAATTTCTGCCTGAGATCAAGCAAATCAAACGTGTCTCGGTATTCGCATCACCCAGCACCTGGACCCTGGCGACCAATCGCGGCGACGCGACGTTGGTGCTCAAGGGTGAAGAAGATATCCGTCGCATAGGCGACTCGGCGCTGCTGATCGCGGATACGCACGGTATACAATTCTTGATCCGTGATTTGAACAAACTGGACAAGACCAGCCGTAAATTGCTCGACAGATTCTTATAACCTGCTGCACGTCTGCATGGCGTGCATCACTGCTGAGGAGAAATGTTGATGTCTGATCGCCTGCCGGCAGTACTGCAAAACCTGTCACTACCTGTCATCGGTGCGCCGATGTTCATTGCCAGTGGCCCGGCGCTGGTCAAGGCACAATGCAAGGCCGGTATCGTCGGCGCGTTTCCTGCATTGAATGCCCGGCCAGCGGAGTTGCTGGATACCTGGCTGACCGAGATCCAGTCCGAGCTCGCCGACTATAAAGCAGCCCATCCGGATGCGATCGTCGGCCCGATTGCCGTCAATCAAATCGTGCATCAATCGAATGACCGTCTCGCGCATGACGTCGAGGTATGCGTCAAACATCGCGTCCCCATCATCATTTCGTCCTTGCGCGCACCGCCTAAGGAAATGATGGATGCGATCCATAGTTATGGCGGCATCGTGCTGCATGATGTGATCTCGATACGCCACGCGCAAAAAGCATTGGAAGCCGGTGTCGATGGCCTGATCCTGGTGGCAGCGGGGGCGGGCGGTCACGCCGGTACTTTGTCACCGTTTGTGCTGGTCGGCGAAGTGCGCAAATTTTTCTCGGGGCCGATCGCCTTGTCTGGTGCAATCGCTACCGGTGATGCAGTACTGGCAGCGCAGGCGATGGGTGCTGACTTTGCGTATGTCGGCTCCCGCTGGCTGGCGACTACAGAATCGAATGTCGACGACGCATACCGTGATGCCATCGTGAGCTCGGCTGCAGCCGACGTGGTCTATACCAATTTGTTTACTGGTGTACACGGTAACTACCTGAAAAAATCCATCATCAACGCCGGACTTGATCCGGACAATCTGCCGCAGGCCGACAAGACCGTGATGAACTTTGGTTCAGGCAGTGGTAGCAAGATCAAGGCATGGCGTGATATCTGGGGTGCAGGACAAGGCGTGGGCCTGATCGATGAAGTGGCGTCGGTTGCCGAAGTAGTGCAACGTATGCGCGCGGAATACGCGGCAGCAAAGAAACGACTGCACATATAAAAAAGCCCTCATCCGGGGTGATAGTCCTGGATGAGGGCTTGGTGTTTACAGCGACCTGCTTACATGCCGAAGCGTGCACCTGCACCGAGCAAGGTAGCGATACCCAGCAAGGCAAAAATGACAGCGGCGATCCGGTGTACCAGCTTCACCGGCATACGGTCAGCGATTTTGTCGCCGAAGTAAACCGCTGGTGCATTTGCCAGCATCATGCCGAAAGTCGTACCGGCGACTACCCACACGAAAGAATGGAATTGCGCGGCCAGTGCGACGGTGGCGACTTGCGTTTTATCGCCCATTTCTGCGAGGAAGAAGGCAATCAGTGTCGTCATGAATACGCCGTACTTCGCGAGCTTGGTGTCTTCTTCATCCAGCTTGTCCGGAATCAATGTCCAGCCCGCCATTAACAGGAAGGATACGCCGAGTACCCAGCGCAACACTTCCGGCCCCAGCAGGCTAGTGATCCAGGTGCCGATGGCGGCAGCGAATGCGTGATTGGCAATGGTCGCGACCAGAATAGCGAGCACGATCGGTAAAGGTCTGCGGAATTTTGCTGCGAGCAGGAAGGCGAGGAGTTGGGTTTTGTCGCCGATTTCAGCGAGGGCAACGATGCCGGTAGAGACGAAGAATGCTTCCATGACGGGGTATGACTTTCCTGGGCCGGACGAATAACCAAAGACCAAACAACGACCCCGGCCCATGCGGTCGTCACTTGATCAATGGTCTCGCCAAGTCTTGCGACTATCTGCACCATGGCATGCGTGCCAAGAGTGTTGATGCAGATGCCTTTGTTGCCAAAGGCCGGCTACTCCCCAATGTTCAGGCGCCATGATAGCAGAATTGTGTAGCGCGGTTTGCACTTTTGCCACCGGGCATGCCTATTTGTCATGGTTGGGGAATTAAGCTGCCGCATAAGGTTCCTACCCTGGTGACAGATGAAAACCAGCCCGCAAAACAGGATTTATTGTTGCGCGGCAATCAAGGAGGAATGATGAGCAAGCAAGTTTCCGTCAATACCAAGCGTCCGGCGCAGACAACCGGACAAGAGCAGACCGAGTTGAAGTTGCCGCATGAAACTGATGAGTCACCCGACGAGCCTGCGCATAAACCGCGTGATGTCATGCATCAGGCGTACAAGGATATCGAACAGGGACAAATGGATACGGATCGCCGGGGCATGCCTGGCGTCGAGGAAGTGCAGCGCAAGCGAGCCGGGCAATCTGTACAGCAAGAGATCCCGGCATCATCGCGTATACCGCCCAGCACACCGAAGAAGTGATCCTGAAGAAATAATGCCTGGTTAGTCGCTTACCGGAACGCTGCCTGCTATCGACGAACGGCTGCCCGCTACGGCCTGGTTGCTGGCGCCGTGATAGGCAAACGCGACTGAAGTCTTGACCGTTGGCGTGGTATTGACACCTGCCGCATGGAAGAGCTTGCTGTGGAAAAACACCACATCGCCCTGATGCAAATCGACTGGCGTACCTTGCGCAAACAAGACTTCATTCGGCGCGTGATCAGGACGCAGGAAGTCGAGGTCATCCAGCTGCTCGCGCGTGATGTCGAGGCGATGTGAGCCGGGGATAAACTTGAGTCCACCGTTGGCGGCGATCTCATCACCCAACGCCAGCCATACGCAAATCAGGTCAGGCTGGGTAAACGACCAGTAGCGGATGTCGCGGTGCCAGCCGGTCGCCGTGCCGAATTGCGGATGCTTGGTCATCACGGAATTGTGATGCGCCAGCGTCAGGTAAACCTCTTCGCCGAATAATTGTTTGAGCTTGTCGACGATGCGCGGATCGCGTGCCCAGTCGTGAAAACACGGGTCACGATGGTAAGCGCCACGCAGGCGGCGCACGGTACGGCCGCCTTCTGCATCCAGTGATGCGGGTGCACCCGGATAGCCGAGCTCGGCCTCATACTCCAATGGTTGTTGCGCGGCTTGCAACTGTACCTTGGCTACGGCCAGCATGTGCTCGCACGCCGCCGGCTCCAGCAACTTTCGGAAAACCAGATAACCGTCTTGTTCAAATTGTGCAATCTGCTGTTCGGAAAGTACTGTGGAAAGTGCCGTGTCCATTGGTGTAATGTGCTCCTTGCTCATTTTTATTGTTGATGAT